>JADGOP010000195.1 GCA_017882935.1 Actinomycetota bacterium | reverse complement strand
CACGACGTTGTGCAGGTCGATGGTGGCATCGCTGACCGTGCCGCTCAGGGTCATGTTCCACGAGTAGGGGAACTGGTCGAACGTGCTGCTCACGCTGCCGACGTTCTGGACCCGGGTGGAGGTCGCCCGGTCGAACTGGTGCTCGGAGAACAACCGTGCCCCGAAGTCGAGCCCCACCAGCACCAGCACCGCCAACAGCACAAGGAGAAGCTTCCGCATGCTCTCTCATCGGCCGTCAGGGGCCGGGGGACAAGCTTTTCAGGCCAGGTCTGCCAGGGCGGCGTTGAGGTTCCCCGACCGCAGGCCCTCGAGGTCGAGGGTCACGTAGCGGTAGCCCGCCCGGCGCACGGCGGCCACCACCTCGTCGCGCACCGCGACCAGCCGCGCCAGGTCGTCGACGGGCACCTCGATGCGGGCCGTGTCGCCGTAGTGCCGCACCCGCAGGGCTTCGAAGCCGAGGTCCCGCAGCGCGGCCTCGGCCGCCTCGACCGAGCGCAGCGTGCCGAGGGTGACGGGCGTGCCGTAGGGCAGCCGCGAGGCCAGGCAGGCGGCCGCCGGCTTGTCCCACGTCCGCAATCCGAGGTGCTGCGACACCGCCCGCACGTCGGCCTTGGTGAGGCCGGCCTCGACCAGCGGGAACCGGGCGCCCTGCTCCTCAGCGGCACGCTGGCCCGGCCGGTGGTCGCCCAGGTCGTCGACGTTGACGCCCAGCACCACGGTGGCGCCGTCGTCGTCGAGCACGGGGGCGAGGGCCCGCATCAGCGCGTCCTTGCAGTGGTAGCAGCGGTCGGCGTCGTTGCGCTGGTAGGCCGCGTCGACCATCTCGTCGGTGTCGACGGTGCTCCAGCGCAGGCCCCACTCGACGGCGAGCGCTGCGGCGTCGTCGCGCTCGAACCCGGCGAGCGACGGCGACACCGCCGTGATCGCCCGGGCCCGGTCGGGGCCCAGCGTGTCGTGGGCGACCCAGGCCAGCAGCGCAGAGTCGGCGCCGCCGCTGAAGGCGACCACCACCGGCCCGGTGCCGCGCAGCAGGTCGCGCAGCACGGCGAGCCGCTCGTGCTGATCCCGCGTGAGGGTCGACACGGTGGCGCTCAGGCCAGGCCCGCTGCGGCCAGCACCTCGGGGAGCGAGGCGACCATGCCCGTGTAGAACGGGCCGAACTCGCCGTACTGCGCCGAGGCCCGGTCGTAGCGCATGGTGTAGACGACCTCCTTGAGGTCGTCGGGGTGCACCGCGAAGAGGGTGACGCCCCACTCGAAGTCGTCGACCCCGGTGGAGCCCGTGACCACCTGCAGCACGCGGCCGCGGAACGTGCGACCCGACGCGCCGTGCTCGTACATCAGCTCCTTGCGCTCGTCGTAGTCGAGCGCGTACCAGTTGGCGCCCACGTTGCGGGCCTTCGACATGGGGTAGAAGCACCAGGCCGTCTTGCCCTCGGGTGGAAGCTGTGGGTGGAGGCGGGCCTGCCGCATCTCCTCGGGCACACCCTGCGCGTACTCGGACAGCTCGGTGAGCGACACGTAGGAGTCGACGAGGGCGAGCCCGGCCGCCACCAGCTCGGTCTGGAGCCGGCGGAGGCGCCAGAGGTCCTCGCCCACCGCCATGATGCAGAGGTCGGCCTTGTGACCGAGCACGGCCACCGGCACCACCTGCACGTCGTCGGACTCCGCCGCCTTCACCGCTGCGGCGATGGCCTCCTGCTCGGCCCCGGCCCCGGGCCGGAAGAACAGGTGGACGACGCCGAGGCCGACCGACGGGACGAGGGGTTCAGGCACGTGCCCAGTGTACGGGGGGTGTCACCGACGGCGCGAGTGGGTAGGACGCACCCGGAGGTGCCCAGCCGTGCCGTTCCTCGCCGACGTCGCCGGGCGCCGGGCCGCCGTGGAGCTCGCGGCCGCCCACCCGGAGGCCACTGCAACCGATCTCGCCGTGGCCCTCGTGGGGCACGTCGCGGGGGACGCGCGCCCGGACGCCGGGCCCGCCGACCCCGTGCTGGTCGTCGACGGGCACCAGGTCCCCGGGTCCACCCCGCTCGCCTCGCTGGGTCTGTGCCCCGGGGCCGAGGTGGTGGTGCGGAGCCGGGACGCAATGCCGCCACCGCCGGGCGCGGCGGCGTCCGGGAACGGCGCCGCGGTCGCCGAGCTGCGCGTGGTCGGCGGCCTGCACGCCGGCGGTCGGGTGGCACTCGCACCCGGGCGCCACGTGCTCGGCCAGGCCGCGCCGTCGGTGCTCACCGTCGACGACCCCGCCATGTCGGCCGTGCACGCCGAGCTGCGGGTGGCGGCGGGACGGGTCGACATCGCCGACGCCGGGTCCACCAACGGGACCTGGCTCGACGGCACCGCCACCGCGGGCGCCACCACCCTCGAGCACGGCGTCGTCGCGCGCCTCGGGGCCACCGAGGTGACGGTCGGCGCCGACCCGGGCGTCGATCCGGTGCCCCTGCCGTTCAACCGCCCACCGCGTCGCCTCGACCCGTCACCCCACCACCTGCTCCACCCGCCCGCCGCGCCCGCGCCGGCGTCGCCACCGCTGCCGGTCGGGGTCGTCGCGGCGCTGGCTCCGGCCGTGGTCGGCATCGTCATGGTCCTGTTGCTGCACAGCCTCGTCTGGGGCGCGCTCGCGCTCCTCGGCCCGGTCACCGTCGTCGGGGGGTCGTGGGAGCAGCGACGCCGGGTCGGGCGACGTCAGTCCCGCGAGGTGCAGCACTTCCGGCGGCGGGTCGCCGACCTCGCCGCGGCCCTGACCAGCGCGTGCGCGGTCGAGGTGGCGCGCCTCGAGCGCCTGCTGCCCGACCCCGCCGAGGCGATCCGCCGGATCGAGGCGCCGTCGCGCCACCTCTGGGAACGGCGACCCGCCCACCCCGACTGGCTGGCGCTCCGGGCGGGCACGGGACCGGTCACCTGGACGCCACCCGTGTCCGGGGACCCGGGGAGCTGGGCACCCGAGGTGGCCGCCGCGGTGCACACCGCCGCCCGGTTGCCACACGCGCCCGTCAGCCTCGACCTCGCTCGCGGCGGCGTCGCCGGCGTCTCGGGCCCGCGGGATGCGGCACTGGCCGTGGCCCGCAGCCTGGTGCTCCAGGCGGCCGCGGCACACGGGCCCGCCGACCTGATCCTCGGCGTGGTGGCCGACGACGATCGCGTGGGCCAGTGGGACTGGTGCTCGTGGCTGCCCCACGCCCTCGGCGACACCGGCACCCGCCCGCTGGTGGACCCGGGCGAGCTGGTGGTCCCCCGCCACGTCACGCTGCTCCTCGTCGTCGACGCGGCGGCTGGGCTGGGGCGCGACGCCCCGGCCCGACCCCTGCTGCAGCGCGACGACGGCTCCGTGGCCGGCATCGTGGTCGCCGACCGCGCCGACCGGCTGCCCTCCTGCTGCACCACCGTCATCGAGCTGACCGACGACCACGGGGGCGGTCGGGTCACCTCCACCCGAGGTGGGGTCGAGACGCCCGAGCTGCTCGCCGCCGGCGTGGCCGAGGCAGTCGCCGCCACCGCGGCCCGCGCCTCGGCCCGGCTCGACGATCCCGAGGCGGCCGCCTCGGCGGTCGGGCTCCCCCGGGAGGTGCGCCTGCTCGACCTGATCGATCCCGACCGGTCAACCGGCAGCCGGGCCGTCGTCCCGATCGGCGTCGGGCCCGACGGGCGCGCCGTCGAGGTCGACCTCGACCGCGACGGCCCCCACGTCCTGGTCGCCGGCACCACCGGCTCGGGCAAGAGCGAACTGCTGCGCACGCTCGTGGCCGGGCTGGCCCTCCACGCGCCACCCGAGCTGCTCACGTTCCTGCTCGTCGACTTCAAGGGCGGCAGCGCCTTCGACCGCCTCGCCGCGCTCCCCCACACCGTCGGCGTCGTCAGCGACCTCGACCGCGGGCTCGCCGAGCGGGCCCTGCGCTGCCTCGAGGCCGAGTTGCGCTGGCGCGAGCAGCAGCTCCGCGCCACGGGCGCCGCGGACGTGGCCGAGCACCGTCGCCTCGCCCCCGCCTCGGCGCCACCGGTGCCGCGCCTGGTGGTGGTCGTCGACGAGTTCGCCACGCTCGCCAGCGACGTGCCCGACGTGCTCGACGCGCTCGTCGCCGCGGCGCAGCGCGGGCGCAGCCTCGGGGTGCACCTCGTCCTCGCCACGCAGCGTCCGGGGGGCGCCGTGAGCGACAACATCCGCGCCAACGTGGCGCTGCGCATCGCGCTGCGACTCCACGACGCAGCCGACTCGGTCGACGTGATCGGCGCGCCCGACGCCGCCGACCTGCCGAGGTCGGTCCCCGGTCGCGCCCTGCTGCGACGAGGGCCCGATGGGCCCGACGTCGCGCAGCTCGCGCACGTCAGCCGCGCCACGCCGCCGCCCGACCACCGCCGGGTCACCCTGGTGCCGTTCGGCTGCGGGCCCACCCCGCGGCCACGGGCGGGCGGGCCGGCGTCGGTGTGCTCCGGCCCGCCCGACCTCGACTCGATCGTCGAGAGCTGCCAGGCCGCGTTCGCCGCGAGCGGCGCCCCGCCACCGCGACCGGTGTGGACGCCACCGCTCCCCGACGACCTCCCGCTGTCCACCGTTCCCTCCCGTCGCGGCGAGGTGGTGGTCGGGCAGCTGGACGTGCCCGACGAGCAGACCCGCCTCGACCTGGCTTGGCAGCCCACGGCCGGGCCGCTGCTGCTGGTGGGCGCCGCCGGGAGCGGCCTCACGACCACGCTCGCCACCCTCGCCCTGCAGGCGACCGCGGAGCCCGTGGACCTGCCCACCCACCTCTACGTGCTCGACGGCGCCGGCAACGAGCTGCGGGCGCTCGCCGGACTGGCGGGGGTCGGTGACGTGGTCGGCCCGGCCGACCGCGCCCGACAGCGACGCCTGGTCCGCCGGCTCGGTGACGAGCTGCACGACCGTCGCCGCCGGCCCGACGGCACGCATCCCGCCCTCGTGCTCCTCGTCGACGACGTCGGGTCGCTCCTCCGCGCCTGGGACGACCCGCTCGACGACCTCCTCGACCGCCTCGGCGAGCTGGTGGCCGACGGCACCGCGTCGGGCATCCACGTGGTCCTCGCCGCCGAACGGCTCGGCGCGATCCCCGTGGCGTGGCAGGCCGCCGCGGTGCAGCGGTGGCTCTTCCGCGCCGCCGACCCGTTCGAGCACGCCGGGCACGCCGCGTCCGCCGGTCCGCCGGGCCGGGTCACGGCGCTGCCGTCGGGCCACCTCGGCCAGGTGGCCCAACCCGACGCCGGGCTCGCGGCTGCCGTGGGCGAGGCCACGGACGCCTGGCCCGACGGCCGGGCCCGTCCGGCCCCCGTCGGGGAGCTCCCGGCACGGGTGCACGTCGGCGACCTGCGGGCCGCAGCGCAGCTCGACACCTGGCCGTGGGCCCTTCCGGTCGGCATCG
>JADGOP010000194.1 GCA_017882935.1 Actinomycetota bacterium | reverse complement strand
TGGGTGGGCACGCCGCGGGTGAGGTGGCCAGCCGGGTGGCGGTGGAGACCCTCGTGGAGCACTGGACCACCACTCCGTTCGACCAGCCGGGCGCAGCGCTGCGCAGCGCGGTGCGCGCCGCGAACCTGGCGGTCATCGACGCCTCGGCGGCGCCGGGTCGCAGCGGCATGGGCACCACGCTCACCGCGCTCACGCTGAACGGCACCGAGGCGTTCATCGCCCACGTCGGTGACACCCGTGCCTACCTCGTCCGCGGCGAGACCTGCACGCAGCTCACGACCGACCACTCCCGCGTCGGCGAGATGCTGCGCATGAAGCTGGTCACGGTCGAGCAGGCCGCGGTCCACCCCGCCCGGTCCCAGCTCACGAAGAGCCTCGGCGCCGACCCACTGGTGCAGGTGCAGCTGGTGCGCCAACCGGTGAAGAGCGGTGACGTGCTGGTGCTGTGCTGCGACGGGCTGTGGGACGCGGTGGCCGGACCCGAGATGGCCACCCTCGTCGCGGCCGGCTCGGTCGGCAGCGCGGGGGCGGCCGCGCGGCGCCTGGTCGAGACCGCGGTGGCCCGCAAGGCCGCTGATAACGTCACCGCCGTCGTGGTCCGGATGCACTCCGACCGCCCCATTCCCCCGGCCCCGAGCCGTCGCTCCTTCTTCCGCCGGGCGAGGTCGTGATGCGTCACCACCCTGGATCCCTCATCGATCACTACGAGGTCCTCGGCGCGCTCGGCGAGGGCGCGTACGCGGAGACGTACAAGGCGCGCGACACCAACGACGACCGCATCGTGGTGCTCAAGTCGCCGAATCCGCAGCTGTTCGCCGACCCCGGCATCTTCCAACGGTTCCGGCGTGAGGCCGAGATCGTCCGCTCGCTCGACCACCCGGGGGTGCAGCGCAGCTTCGACTCCACCGAGAACCGCACCGAGCCGTACCTCGTGCTCGAGTACATCGAGGGCCAGAACCTGCGGTCCCGGCTGCGCTCGTTCGAGGGCCCCGTCCCGCTCTCCATCGTCGAGTCGTGGGGCCGGCAGCTGGCGTCGGTGCTGGCCTACCTGCACGAGCACGGCATCGTGCACCGCGACCTGAAGCCCGAGAACATCCTGGTGACCGTCGACGACCAGCTGAAGGTCGCCGACTTCGGCACGGCGCTCCTCGAGGGCGCCAAGCGCCTCACATGGCGCCACCTGTCCGAGAACCTCGGCACCCCCGACTACATGAGCCCCGAGCAGAGCCAGGGCGAGCGTGGCGACGAGCGCAGCGACGTCTACGCGTGGGGCATCCTCATGTACGAGTTCCTCACGGGGCGGGTGCCGTTCCCCGGCGACAACTGGCTCGCCGCCATGGCCGGGCACCTCACGCGCAACCCCGAGCGCATCCGCAAGCTGCGCCCCGAGGTCCCGCCCGCGCTCGAGGCGGTCGTGCTCCACGCCATGCGGCGCTACCCCGACCACCGGTACCAGTCGGCCGTCGACCTGGAGGCCGACCTCGAGCGGCTCGACACGCTCGACCCCGGGCAGTACGACCTCTCGCCCGAGGCCCCGATGGGTGGCCTGGCCGCAGCCGAGAGCGGCAAGCGGCTGTGGCTGCTGATCGCCGCGATCGCCGGTGGGTTCCTCGCAGCCTGTGCCCTGATCATCCTTCTCACGGTGGTGTTCCGATGACCTCCTCGCCCCTCCCGTTGGTCGCCTGGGTGCGGCTGGCGTTCGTCGACGTGTTCGGCACCAGCAACGCGCTCGCCCTGCCGGCGTCGCGGTTCGAGCTGGCCGAGCGCGACGGCGTGGTCTTCGACGGCTCCGCGCTCGAGGGGTCGGCGCGCTCGTTCGAGTCCGACATGCGCCTGCTGCCCGATCGGTCGACCCTCGTGGTGGTGTCGCCCGACGTGGCACGCGTGGTGTGCACGGTGCTCGCGCCCGACGGCACACCGTGGCGCGGCGACCCGCGCACCTGCCTCATCCGGGTGCTCGACGAGCTCGACGACCTCGGCGCGGCGTACCGCGTCGGCGCGGAGCTCGAGTACTACCTCATGCGCCCGGACCGGACCCCCGTCGACGGTGCGGGGTACTTCGACGATCTCGACGGCGCGGGCCTGGCCGTCAGCCAGCAGGCCGCGCAGCGGCTGCTCGACCACGGCGTCGTGGTGGAGTCGGTGCACCACGAGGCCGGCCCCGGCCAGTACGAGATCGACCTGGCGCCGCTCCCGGCGCTGCACCTGGCCGATGCCATCGTGCTGGCGAAGGAGACGGTGCGGCGGGCCGCGGCCGATGCGGGGCTGGTGGCCACCTTCATGGCGCTGCCCGTCGAGAACCGTCCCGGTTCGGGGCTGCACGTGCACCAACGCGCGGGCGACGAGCTGACCGGGGCCGACGGCGGCCTCACCGACCTCGGTCGGTCGTTCGTGGCCGGGCAGCTCGCGCACGCCCGGGGCCTCGCGGCCCTCGCGTCGCCCAACGTGAACTCCTACCGGCGCCTGCACGCGGGGCCCGAGGCGCCCGGAGCGGCGGTGTGGGCCCACAACAGCCGGGCCGCGCTGATCCGTGTGTCGAGCGACCTCGGCGAGGTGGCCTCGGTGGAGTTCCGCGGCGCCGACCCGCAGGCCAACCCCTACCTGCTCCTGGCGGGGCTGCTCCTGGCCGGCGCCGCCGGGGTCACCGCGGGCCTCGAGCTCGACCCCCCGAACGAGGAGTCGGTGGGTGGCTACGACCCGGTCGCGCGCACGACCACGCGCTACGAGCCGTTGCCGCGCTCGCTCGACGAGGCCCTCGACGCGCTCGCCACCGACGACGTCCTGGTCGAGGGCCTCGACAGCGCCCTCATCGACCGCCTGGTCGACGGGCGCCGCGCCGAGTCCGAGGAGTACCGCAACCACGTCACCCGATGGGAGCTCGACCGCTACTTCGAGGGCGGCAGCTCCTGAGCGGACCGGCCGACGCGGCGCCGTCGGGCCTGCGCCGGATCAGTGGTGAGTACCCCGAGCTGATCCTGGTGCTGTGCGGGGCGGCTGTCGGCCTGCTCGCGCGTGGACCGCTCGGCTGGGCCGGCCGGCACCACGGCATCGACGCGCTCCTGGTGGTGCTCGTGTTTGCCACGGGCCTCACGATCTCGGCGGGCGCGGTCGACCGGCTCTCGTCGAGCTGGACCCGGGTCGCGCTCGTCCTGCTGTCGGGCGTCGTGGTCCTGCCCGCGCTGGCCTGGGTGGCGTCGCGCTTCGTGCCGAGCGGCCCGTTGCAGGAAGGCGTGCTCGTGCTGGGGCTCGCGCCCTGCGAGATCGCGTCGGTCTCCACCACGGTGCTCGCGGGAGGTGAGGCCGCCGTGGCCGCAGCGGTGCTGGTGGGGTCGACGGGCCTGAGCGTGCTGTTCGCCGGCGTCCTCCTGCGCGTCGAAGCGGGGCACGCCCACGTGCGCGTCGGCTCGATCCTCGTGAACCTGCTGCTGGTCGTGGCCCTGCCCCTCGCGGTCGGCATGGCGGCGCGGCGCTGGCTCCCTGGTACCGAGAGGTACGAGCGCGCCGCGTCGCTCACCGCCACGGCCGCGCTCGTGGGACTCGTCGCGCTGGTCGCTGCGCAGGTGCGCCCGAGCATGGGCTACCTCCCCGTGCTCGGCGGCATCCTGCTGTTCCTCGCGGGCTCCGCGGCCCTCGGTGCGTTGATCGCCCGCGGGGCGCCGCTGACCGACGCGATCCCCGTCCTGTTGACCGTGTCGATGCGCGACTTCGCCATTGCCGCGGGGCTGGCCGCGTCGGCGTTCGGCGCAGCGGCGGCAGCACCGCTCGGGCTGTACGGCGTGGTCGTGCTGGTGTGGGGCACGGGGGTCGCCGGGCTGGCGCGCCGGCGGGCCCGGTCCACCCCTTGACACGATCTTGACGGCGTGCGGTCCGCGCCGCGTGTGCGCCGGTCACGGGCGGTTTTCTCGTGGCCGAACGGGGTCATGGTTCGCCCTGTTCACGGCCCCGAAACGCCCCCGACACGGACCGCCGATACGGTCCGATCGATGCAGTGGAGGAGCGCCCGAACGGGCCCGTCGCACCCCTGCAGCCCCCGCCCACGCGCGACCACGAGGAGCCCGACATGACCGGAAGCAGTGCCCGCCTGCACGCGATCGACGCCGTGAAGGCCTACGCCCCACCGGCGACGGTCTTCCCCTCGACCGACGCGCCGGGAGAGATCTTCGGCGAGAACGTCTTCAGCAAGTCGGTCATGCAGAAGCGCCTGCCGAAGCCGGTGTTCAAGTCGGTGATGGCCACCATCGAGCACTCCAAGCCGCTCGCCCCCACGGTGGCCGACGTGGTGGCCGCGGCCATGAAGGACTGGGCACTGGAGAAGGGCGCCACCCACTACGCGCACGTCTTCTACCCGCTCACCGGCCTCACCGCCGAGAAGCACGACAGCTTCCTCGAGCCGGGCGGCGACGGCTCGTCGATCGCCGAGTTCTCGGGCAAGACCCTGACCCAGGGCGAGCCCGACGCGTCGAGCTTCCCGAACGGCGGGTTGCGGGCCACCTTCGAGGCACGGGGCTACACCGGCTGGGACGCGACCAGCCCCGCCTACATCCTCGAGAACCCCAACGGGAACACCCTGTGCATCCCGACGGTGTTCGTGTCGATGACCGGCGAGGCGCTCGACCACAAGACCCCGCTGCTGCGCTCACAGCAGGCCATGGCCACCCAGGCCGACCGCATCCTGCACCTGTTCGGCCACGACAAGCCCGACGCGGTCGTGTCGTTCGCCGGCGCCGAGCAGGAGTACTTCCTGATCGACCGGAGCTTCTTCCTGTCGCGTCCCGACCTGCTCAACTCGGGCCGCACGCTGTTCGGTGCCAAGCCGCCGAAGGGCCAGGAGTTCGACGACCACTACTTCGGCGCCATCCCCGAGCGCGTGCTGGCGTGCATGCTCGACACCGAGCGCGAGCTGTTCAAGCTGGGCATCCCGGCCAAGACCCGCCACAACGAGGTCGCTCCCGGGCAGTTCGAGCTGGCGCCCATGTTCGAGCGCTCGAACGTGGCCGCCGACCACCAGCAGCTGCTCATGGTGACGCTCAAGCGGGTCGCCCAGAAGCACGGCATGGAGTGCCTCTTCCACGAGAAGCCCTTCGAGGGCATCAACGGCTCGGGCAAGCACGTCAACTTCTCGCTGGGCAACGCCACCGAGGGCAACCTGCTGCTGCCCGGTGACACCCCCCACGACAACGCGCAGTTCCTCGTGTTCTGTGCCGCCGTCATCCGGGCGGTGCACAAGTACGGCGGCCTGCTCCGGGTGTCGGTCGCGTCGGCCACCAACGACCACCGGCTCGGGGCCAACGAGGCCCCGCCGGCGATCATCTCGATCTTCCTCGGCGACCAGCTCACCGACGTGTTCGACCAGATCGCCAAGGGCGGGGCGACG
>JADGOP010000193.1 GCA_017882935.1 Actinomycetota bacterium | reverse complement strand
TCCCGGCGAGGCCCACCACGTTGGCGGCTCCCTTGATCTTGGCGATCTGCCCCACCACCGAGCCGGTCGCCCCGGCGGCGCCCGACACCACGACGGTGTCGCCGGGCTTCGGCTGGCCGATGTCGAGCAGGCCGAAGTAGGCGGTCATGCCGGTGGCGCCGAACACGCTGAGCGCAGCCGTGGCCTCGACGCCGTCGGGCACCACCTGCGCCGAGGCCTCGTCGCCGCCGACCACGGCGTGGTCCTGCCAGCCGAGCATGCCGAACACCGTGGCGCCGACGGGGTAGTCGGTGTTCCTCGACGACACGACCTGGCCGATGCCGCCGCTGCGCACGACCGCACCCAGCTCGATCGGTGGGAGGTAGCCGGGCGCGTCGTCCATCCAGGTGCGGATCGTGGGGTCGATCGAGAGCCACTGCACCTTGACCACCGCTTCGCCCTCGGCGGGCTCGGGGACGGGAACGGTCTCGAGGCGGACGGTGGTGTCGTCGCACATGCCCGAGGGGCGGGCGGCGAGGACGAGGCGGTGGCTGTCAGTCATGGCGGCATTGTCGCGCCGCCTCGCCCCGCCCGCCCCTTCGAGCTCCCGCAGGCGCGCCTCAGCAGGCGGGGATGCCCGGCGCTCCGGTCTCGTGGTCAGCCCTGGACCTTGGCGAGGAGCGCGTCGACCTCGTCGTCGCCCATGGCGTCGCCGAGCATGGTCGCCAGCCGTGACATGGGGAACGAGCCGATCATGCGCAGCTGCTCGGGGTTGTCGAGCAGGCTCGTGAGATCGCCGAGGGGGCTCTGGCGCAGCGAGTCGAGCAGGATCTCGTGGCCGACGGGGTGATCGAGCCACTCGGCGAGCGTGCTGTTGCGGTCGAGCGGGAACGTGGGGCGGGGGCCCTCGACCTCGACCGTGGCGGTGAGGCGCAGGTCGCGCGACGAGGCGCCGACCGCCACCTCGAACGTGCCGGGCTCGAGCACCCAGCCTCCGGCGCGGGTGGACCAGTACGACAGGTCGCGCTCGGTGAGGACCAGGTCGACGCGCTGCGACTCGCCGGGGTCGAGGGCCACCTTGGCGAAGGCCTTGAGCTCGCGGACCGGGCGGCGCACCGCAGCCTCGGGATCGCCGAGGTACACCTGCACGACCTCCTGGCCCGCGACGGTGCCCGTGTTCGTGACCGTGACCGACACCGAGATGCGAGGGGCACCCAGCCAACTCGCGGGCTCGCCACCGGGCTCGAGCACGGTCGCCGCCAGGTCCGAGTGCTCGAACGTGGTGTACGAGAGCCCATGGCCGAACGGGTAGCTGACGTCGCGGCCGACCGCGTCGTAGTGGCGGTAGCCGACGTGCACGCCCTCGCCGTAGAGGACGTGGCGGTCCTCGCCGGGGAAGTTCAGGTAGGCCGGGGTGTCCTCGAGCCGCAGCGGCACGGTCTCGGTCAGGCGGCCCGACGGGTTGGCCACGCCCAGCAGCAGGTCGGCGATGGCTCCCCCGCCGGCCTGGCCGCCGAGCCAGCCCTCGAGGATCGCGCCGGCGTGGTGGTCCCAGTCGGCGACGCCGACCACCGAGCCGTTGGCCAGCACCACCACCACGCGGTCGTTGACGCCGGCCACCGCGGCCAGCACCGCCTGTTGCTCCGCCGGGAGGTCGATGTGCTCGCGGTCGTATCCCTCGGACTCGTAGCTCGCCGGGAGGCCGAGGAACAGCACCACCGTGTCGGCGCCGGCGGCCGTCTCGACGGCTTCGGCCAGCAGCGCGGCGTCGTCGACGTCGGGGTCGTCGACGCCGAAGCCGGGAGCGAAGTCGAGGGTGACGCCGGCTCCCACGCCGGCCCGCAGTGCCGTGAGGGCGTCGTCGACCCGCGTGGGGTTCACCTTGGAGCTGCCCGCGCCCTGGAACCGTGGCGACCGGGCGAACTCGCCGATCACGGCCAGGCGGCCCGCCCCGGCGTCGAGGGGCAGCAGCCCACCGTCGTTCTTGAGGAGGACCGCGCACTCGCGGGCGACGAGACGTGCCAGCTCGTGGTGGGCGTCGGCGTCGTAGCTGTCGTCGCTCTCGACTCCGGGCAGGGCACGTTCGAGCAGCGTGACCAGGCGGCCGATGGCGAGGTCGAGCACGTCCTCGGGCAGGTCTCCACGCGAGACCGCGGCGGCGACCTTCCGGGCGCTGGCGCCCCCGGTGGACGGCATCTCGAGGTCGAGCCCGGCGGCCACGGCGGCGACGGGGTCATCGACCGCGCCCCAGTCGGACACCACCAGGCCGTCGAAGCCCCACTCGTCGCGCAGCACCTCGGTGAGCAGCCACCGGTCCTGCGAGGCGTAGACCCCGTTGATGCGGTTGTAGCTGCACATCACCGTCCACGGCGCGGCCTGCCGCACCACCCGCTCGAAGCCCGCCAGGTAGATCTCGCGCAGGGTGCGGTCGTCGACGTCGGCGCTGACGCGGAGCCGGTCGGCCTCCTGGTTGTTGACGGCGTAGTGCTTCAGCGAGGTGCCCACACCCAGGCTCTGGATGCCCTCGACGAGGGCCGCACCGAGCACGCCGGCCACGAGCGGATCCTCGGCGAGGTACTCGAAGTTGCGCCCGCAGAGCGGCGACCGCTTGATGTTGATGCCCGGGCCGAGCACCACGCCGATGCCCTGGCCCCGCGCCTCCTCGGCGATGGCCACGCCCACCCGACGGACGAGGTCGACGTCCCACGACGAGCCGAGCGCGCAGGCCGTCGGGAAGCAGGTGGCGGGGACGCTGCCGCCGATGCCGACGTGGTCGGTGGACTGCTCCTGCTTGCGCAAGCCGTGGGGCCCGTCGCTCACCATGATCGACGGCAGCCCGACGCGCTCCACCTTGCGGGTCCACCAGAACCCCTGGCCCGACACGAGGGAGGCCTTCTCCTCGAGGGTGAGGTCGGCGAGCAGGGCGGACAGGTCGAAGCGGGGGCTCATGGTTCGGGTCTCGATCGGTCGAGCGGTGCGGGCGCGCCCGTTCTAGGCGATCAGCGCAGTGGCATGCGGCCTCAGCTGCGGTTGACCGATGGGCGGGGTGGCGTCAGGCGGGCGGCTGGTTGAGCGCCGGGGCCAGGCGCCGCCACTGCTCCAGTGGGAAGCCCTCGACGGTGTCCTCGGCCAGCACCTGGATGCAGACGTGGTCGGCGCCCGCGGCACGGTGCTCGTCGAGGCGGGCCCTGATCGCGCCCTCGTCGCCCCAGGCGACGAGGGCGTCGACCATCCGGTCGCTGCCCCCGTCGGCGAAGTCGGCGTCGCCGAACCCGAGCCGGCGGATGTTGTTGGCGTAGTTCGGCAGCGGGAGGTAGCCCGCGAGGTGGCGGCGGCCGAGCGCCCGGGCCTGCGCAGGGTCGGTGGAGAGCACCACCGCCTGCTCGGGCAGCACCAGGCCCGTGGGGCCCACCGCCCGCCGCGCGTCGGCGGTGTGCTCCGGGGTGACGTTGTAGGGGTGCACCCCCGCGGTGCGGTCGGCGGCGAGCTGCAGCATCTTCGGCCCCAGCGCGGCGAGGACCCGCCGCTCCCGGGGCACGGGCGTCGGCGCGGCGTCGAGCCCGTCGAGGAACGCCGCCATGGCCGCGAGGGGCTTGCGGTACCGGCCCGCCTCCTTCAGGTCGACGAGCGGGGCGTGGCTCACCCCGATGCCGTAGAGCAGACGGTCGCCATGCGCCGCGGTGAGGCGGGCGTGGGTGGCGGCCGACTCCTCGGGCGTGTGCATCCAGAGGTTGAGGATGCCGGTGGCGATGGTGGTCGAGCTGGTGGCCGCCATCAGGCCCTCGACCACCTCGAACAGGTTGCCGCCGACGTCGGGCAGCCACAGCGCCGCGTAGCCCAGCTCCTCGAGCTCCGCCGCCGCCTCGCGCGCCCGTGCTGCGTCGCCGTAGCGGAGCTCGCCGCTCCAGATGCCGGTGGTGCCTCGCAGGTCGATCATGGCCCGAAGTCTGCCGCCAAGATCCCCGAGAGCGGCGTTCACTGCACCAGAAGTGCGCGTGGCGCGCGCATTCGCTCCAGTGAACCGGGCCCGGGGTGGGTCAGTCGGGCAGGGTCACGAGGGCGCCGCCGTCGTCGGCCGACCGGTACAGCGCGTCGACCAGGCGGTGGGCAGGCAGCGCCGCGGCGAGGTCTGGCTCGGCGCGCGTGCCGTCGCGCACCGCCGTGAGGAAGGCGGTGGCGGGGTTGGCCCGGTCGTCGCCGGCAGCGCGCACGGCGGCCTCGAGCGCGTCGCCTTCGAGCGACTGCTCCGGCTCACCCGTGAACTGCCAGCGGACGGGCCCGACGAAGTCGTCCTCGATGACGGCGTGCATGCGCTCGGTGAAGATCTCGACGTGCCGCATGCTGGGCCGCTCGAGGATGTCGTGCCAGACCGACATCAGGGTGGCGGCGGCGCCGTTGGTGAAGTCGAGCCGGGCCGCGCACAGGTCGTCGATGCGCGCCAAGCCATGGTGCTCGCGGGTGGTGGCGCTGACCGAGCCCACCGGCCCCAACCACCACTGGAGCATGTCGACGTCGTGGATGCTGTGCTCGAGCAGCGTGCCCCGACCGGCCTTGGTGGGGTCGGCCCGCCAGTTCGAGGCGTAGTACCCCTGGATGGGGATGAACTGGTCGTCACGGAACACCACGCCGAGCGGACGGCCGGCGCGCTCGTCGGCGAGCAGCTGCCGCACCCAACGGAACGGCGCGTAGCAGCGCAGCACGAGCCCGACCTGGTTGGTCACACCCGCGCGGGTGACGACGTCGACCATGCCCTCGACCTCGGCCGCGTCGAACCCGAGCGGCTTCTCGCAGAACACCGCCTTGCCGGCCTCGGCCGCCTTGGCCACCAGCCGGCCGTGCTCCGCGGTCCAGGTGCACACGTAGACGGCATCGACCAGGTCGAGCAGCTCGTCCTCGCCCACCGCCTGCGCACCGGTGCGCGCCGCCCACGCCGCGGCCCGCTCGGCGTCGGGATCGTGCACCGCCACGATCCGGTGGTCGACGCCGCTGGCACCGAGGAAGAAGGTGTGGATCCCGCTGATGAGCCCGGCGCCGTAGAACCCGATTCGGATGGTCACGCCGCACAGCATGGCCGAGGGCTGCCTGACCGTCGATCGATCACCCCGGACGGGTCCCGGCCTCTACAGCTTGGTGGAGATCGCGGGGAGGTCGGCGTAGGTCCTGATGCCCGGGGACGCGGCGCACACGGCGGGGATGGCGTTGACGACCGGCACGCCGGTGATCCGCATGCCGATGTCGTGGAGGTCGGCGGGCGTGAGCGAGCCGAGGTCGTCGGTGTCGGGCCAGATGTCGATCTTGATGCGCACGTGCGGATCGCCGGTGACCTCCACGACCCAGCCGTGCTCGACCTTCCAACTCGGGTCGATGGCACGCCCCATCACCCAGCGCTGGTGGAGCTCGATGAC
>JADGOP010000192.1 GCA_017882935.1 Actinomycetota bacterium | reverse complement strand
CTCATCGAGGCGGGCGAGGTCGCCGGTGACCCGATCTACGGCGACGACGCCGTGGTCGTGGCCCGCAAGGCCGCGGTGTTCTTCCGCCACGGTGCCGAGCCGCGCCACCTCCGCATGTTCAAAGTGGCCGCCGACCGCGAGGCGGGGTTCTTCGAGCAGATCATCCTGCCGTTGCTCAAGCAACGGAACCCGGCGGCCAAGCAGCAGGCCATCGAGAACCTCAACGAGCTCGCCCAGCTGGGTGAGGCCCTGCACGCGGCGTTCCTGCGCGCCGCGCTGCGCGAGCACCTCGGCGGCTGATCCCCGCCGGTTTTCCCCGGCCCGGCGGTGGCCGCTGGCGGTAGGGTGCGGGGAATGGTCGAGATGGAGCTCCTCGGGCTTCGCGTGGAGCCTCCGAGCAACACCCCCATCGCCCTGCTCCGCGAGCGTGAGGGCCAGGGCCGGGTCCTGCCGATCTTCATCGGGGGGGCCGAGGCCACGGCCATCGCCTTCGCCCTCGAGGATGTCGCCACGCCCCGACCCCTCACCCACGATCTGCTCAAGGACCTGCTCGAGGCTCTCGGTGCGCTGCTCGTGAGCGTGAGCGTCACCGAGCTCCGCAGCGGCACCTTCTACGCCGACCTCGAGCTCTCCACCGCGGCAGGCACCCAGAAGGTGTCGTGCCGCCCCTCCGACGGCATCGCCCTGGCGCTGCGCACCGGCGCCCCGATCTTCGCCTCCGAGGCCGTGCTCGACGAGGCCGGCCAGATCCCCGAGCCCGTCGAGCCCGAGGAGAACCCGGAGCAGGTCGTCGAGGAGTTCAAGGACTTCATCGAGCACGTCAACCCCGAGGACTTCGCCTCGTAGGCGGACCGACCGTTCGGAAGCTCGTTCGCGATCGGCGTTGACAGGGTGGCCGAGGGGTCCTAGCGTCACAGAGGCGTAATTTCGAGCTTGTGGTGAGGGTGAGGTCGAACCTCCCTGAGCCACAACAACAGGTTGAGATCGGGGTCACGGTGGACGAGGGGTTCAGTGGGCGGCAGGCCGCCGACATCGTGGGCATCACCTACCGGCAGCTCGACTACTGGGCGCGCACCGACCTCGTGCGGCCCTCGCTGGCAGACGCGGCGGGCAGCGGCTCGCGTCGGCGCTACGCCTACGCCGACCTGCTCGAGCTCAAGGTCATCAAGACGCTGCTCGACGCGGGCATCAAGCTCGAGTCGGTGCGGTCCGCCTTCGAGTACCTGCGCGAGAACCTCGGTGAGGACATCGCCAGCGCACGCCTCGTCATCTCCGGGTCCAAGGCCGTGCTGGTGCGCACCGGCGACGAGCTCATCGACGTGGTCAACAGCTACCAGGGGCAGGGCGTGCTCAACCTCCTCGCCCTCGACGACGTCCGCCACGAGCTCGACGCCTCGGTGCGCGAGCTCCGGCCGGTGGTGGTCGACCTCGGCAGCACCGCGGTGGCGGCCGACGTGACCCACGCGGCCGGCCTGCCGAAGGTCAGCGGCAGCAGCTGACCCCACCCCGCAGTGGGCCCGGCTCCACCCGGCCACACCTGGTCAGCCGCGTCCCGCCCCACCGGTACGATCGGCGCCCGTGACGCTCCACGAATCCCCGCTCCACGCCGCCCACCAGGCCCTCGGCGCCAAGCTGGTGCCCTTCGGTGGCTGGGACATGCCGCTGCAGTACCCGTCGGGCACGCTGGCCGAGCACCGGGCCTGCCGCACCTCGGCCGTGGCCTTCGACGTGAGCCACCTCGGCACGGTGCGCGTCACGGGCCCCGACGCCTTCGACCGCCTGCAGGCCGCGCTCACCAACGACCTCGGCAAGGTGGGCCCGGGCCGGGCGCAGTACACCCACCTGCTCGACGAGGCCGATGCCTCGGTGCTCGACGACATCATCGTGCGGTGGGTCGATGACGAGCGCTTCGACGTCATGCCGAACGCGTCCAACACCGAGCGGGTCGTGGCCGCGCTCGGCGACGGGGCGGTCGACGTCACGGCCGAGCGGGCCATCATCGCCCTGCAGGGCCCGCAGGCCCGGGCGCTGCTCGCTCCGATCAGTCCCGAGGCGGCGGCCATCGGGCGCTTCCACGTGGGCCGGTTCACCTGGCACGGCATCGAGTGCGTGGTGGCCGGCACGGGCTACACCGGCGAGGACGGGGTCGAGGTGGCCGTCCCGGCCGAGCACGCCCCGGCGTTCTGGAACGCGGTGCTGGCCGCGGGCTTCGTTCCTGCCGGGCTGGGCGCCCGCGACACGCTGCGCCTCGAGGCGGGGCTGCCCCTCCACGGCCACGAGCTCGGGGCGGGCATCACCACCCTGCAGGCGGGCCTCGGCTGGGTGGTCAGCTGGACCAAGGGCCCGTTCCGGGGGCGCGACGCCCTGGCGGCCGAGAAGGAGCGGGGCGTGGCCCGGCTGCTGCGAGGCCTCGAGATCGAGGGCCGGCGGCCGCCCCGAGCCGACCAGCCGGTGCTCGTCGACGGCGTCGCGGCCGGGGTGGTCACCAGCGGCAACTTCTCGCCGATGCTCGAGCGCGGCATCGCCCTGGCCTTCCTGCCGCCCGACGTCCCCGACGATGCCACCGTCGCCATCGACGTCCGTGGCGAGGCCGTCCCCGCCCGCATCGTGCCGCTCCCCTTCGTCGCCAAGGCCAAGCCCTAAGCCCCCGTCCGCAAATGTTCTGTGGGAAACCCCCGAATGCGGGGGCTTTCCCGGTTAGCTACGGCAAGCGCGACGGACGCTGGCGTGCACCTCGGGCGCGCTTGCTCTAGCGAACGCCAGAAGTACCCGTATTCCGGGGCTTCCCACAGAACATTCGCCGACCCCGGGTTGGCGGAACCGGCTGGGACGGGGGTCAGGCCTCGTAGTCCTCGGGCGGCGGGCAGCTGCACTGCAGGTTGCGGTCGCCGTAGCCGCCGTCGATGCGGCGCACCGGCGGGAAGTACTTGTCGTGCCGTAGCGACGCCACGGGGAACGCCGCCACGTCGCGCCCGTAGGCGTGACCCCACTCGCCGGCCAGCATCGCGGCGGTGTGGGGGGCGTGGTGGAGCGGGTTGTCGTCGGCCGGCCAGGCGCCCGCGGCAACCCGGTCGACCTCGGCCCGGATGGCGATCATGGCGTCGCAGAAGCGGTCGAGCTCGCCCAGGTCCTCGGACTCGGTGGGCTCCACCATCAACGTGCCGGCGACCGGGAAGCTCATGGTGGGGGCGTGGAAGCCGTAGTCGATGAGGCGCTTGGCGATGTCGTCGACGGTCACCCCGGTCTCCTTGGTGATGGGCCGCACGTCGAGGATGCACTCGTGCGCCACCAGCCCGTTGCGGCCCGAGTAGAGCACCGGGTAGTGCTCGGCCAGGCGCCGGGCCACGTAGTTGGCGTTGAGGATGGCGACCTGCGTGGCCCGCTTCAGCCCGTCGGGGCCCATCATGCGGAGGTACATCCAGGGGATGGGCAGGATGCCGGCCGACCCCCAGGGCGCCGCCGAGACCGGTCCGGGGCCGGTGGCGGGCCCGGCGTCGGCCGCGAAGGGGTGGTTCGGCAGGAACGGGGCCAGGTGCGCGCCCACCGCGACCGGCCCGACGCCGGGACCGCCTCCGCCGTGGGGGATGCAGAAGGTCTTGTGGAGGTTGAGGTGCGACACGTCGGAGCCGAAGTGACCCGGACGTGCCAGCCCGACCATGGCATTGAGGTTGGCGCCGTCGAGGTACACCTGCCCGCCGGCGTCGTGGACCGCGCCGCAGATCTCGCCGATGGCCTCCTCGAACACGCCGTGCGTCGAGGGGTAGGTGATCATCAGCGCGGCGAGGTCGTCGGCGTGCTCGGCGACCTTGGCGCGCAGGTCGACCAAGTCGACGTTGCCCGACTCGTCGCACGCCACGACCACGACGCGCATGCCGGCCATCACCGCGCTGGCGGCGTTGGTGCCGTGCGCCGACGAGGGGATCAGGCACACGTCGCGGGCACCCTGGCCGTTGGCGAGGTGGTAGCCGCGGATGGCCAGCAGGCCGGCGAGCTCGCCCTGCGACCCGGCGTTGGGCTGCAGCGACACCGCGTCGTAGCCGGTGATCTCGGCGAGCGCGTCCTCGAGCTCGGTGACGAGCTGCCGGTAGCCGGCCGCCTGCTCGGCCGGTACGAAGGGGTGGATCGACGCGAACTCGGGCCAGCTGATGGGCTCCATCTCGGCCGTGGCGTTCAGCTTCATGGTGCACGAGCCGAGCGGGATCATGGCCCGGTCGAGCGCCAGGTCGCGGTCGGCGAGCCGGCGGAGGTAGCGCAGCAGCGCAGTCTCGGAGCGGTGCTGGTGGAAGACCGGGTGGGTGAGGAACGGCGTGGTGCGGAGTCGCTCGGCAGCCAGGCCGTCGGCCGAGGCGACGTCGGCGTCGAGGGCCGCCACGTCGACGTCATCGATGCCGAACGCCGCGCACACCGCCGCGATGTGGTCGCGGGTGGTGGTCTCGTCGCACGAGATCCCCACGGTGTCGGCGTCGATGCGACGGAGGTTCACCCCCCGGGCCACGGCGGCGGCGAGGACGGCATCGGCCCGACCCGGTACCCGCACGGCCACCGTGTCGAAGAACGACCCGTGCACCACCTCCAGGCCCGCGCCGCGGGCCGCCGCGGCCACGATCCCGGCGAGGCGGTGGGTGCGCTCGGCGATGGCCGTGAGGCCGTCGGGGCCGTGGTACACGGCGTACATGCTGGCGACGACGGCGAGCAGCACCTGGGCGGTGCAGATGTTCGACGTGGCCTTCTCGCGGCGGATGTGCTGCTCGCGGGTCTGCAGGGCCAGCCGGTGCGCGACGGCCCCGTCGGCGTCACGCGAGGCACCGACGAGCCGACCGGGCAGCGAGCGCTCGAGCCCCGTGCGCACGGCCATGAACCCGGCGTGCGGCCCGCCGAAGCCGAGCGGGACGCCGAAGCGCTGCGACGAGCCGATCGCCACATCGGCCCCCCAGGTGCCGGGCGCTGCGAGCAGGGTGAGCGCGAGCAGGTCGGTGGCGGCCACCACCAGGGCACCCCGGGCGTGAGCCTCGTCGACGAGCGCCTGCGGATCGGTGACGGCCCCGGTCGACGACGGGTAGGACAGCAGCAGCCCGAACACGTCGCCCTCGGGCAGCCCCGCGCCGAGGTCGGCCACGACCACCGGCAGCCCGAGCGGCTCGGCCCGGGTCTCGATGACCGCGATGGTTTGCGGGTGCGTGTCGGCGTCGACCACGAACGCGGCATCGGCAGGTGCCTTCGACGCACGCCGCGCCAGCGTGAGCGCCTCGGCCGCGGCGGTGGCCTCGTCGAGCAGCGAGGCGTTCGCCAGGGCCAGCCCCGCGAGATCGGCGACCATCGTCTGGAAGTTCAACAGCGCCTCGAGCCGGCCCTGCGAGATCTCGGGCTGGTAGGGCGTGTAGGCGGTGTACCACGCCGGGCTCTCGAGGAG
>JADGOP010000191.1 GCA_017882935.1 Actinomycetota bacterium | reverse complement strand
TGCGCAGCCACGCCGACATCCTCCGCCGGCTGCACGCCCTCGACGGTGGCGATCCCGACGGCACCGGCGTGGCCACCACGGCCGCTGCCGGTGGGCAACCGTTCCAGACGGTCCCCGAGATCCCCGGCCCGGGCCCGGTCCGCATCGCCGACCCCAAGGCGACGGCCAGGGACATCGTGGGCCAGGGCCTCACCGACGACTCGGTGGTCATCCGCACCGCCGGCGTCGACCACGACACGGTGCTGGCCTTCCTGTCCACCGGGTGCCTCACCTGCCAGGGCTTCTGGTCCGACTTCGCCAGCCCCGACGGGGTGCTGCTCCCGGCCCGCACCCGCCTCGTGGTGGTCACCAAGGACCTGGCCGAGGAGAGCCCTGCGGTCCTCGCCGAGCTGGCGCCTCCTGGCATCGACGTGGTGCTGTCGAGCCAGGCGTGGGCCGACTACGACGTGCCCGGCTCGCCCTACGTGGTCGCCGTCGACGGTGCCACGGGTCGGGTCCAGGGCGAGGGCACGGGCATGTCGTGGGAGCAGGTGGCCGGCCTGCTGGCGCAGGCCACCGGCGACCGGGCCTACCTCGTGGCCGACACGTCGGGGCGTCCGGTGAAGCCCGAGAGCGACGTCGAGCGCGAGGCCCGCGTCGACCGGGAGCTGCTCGCGGCCGGGGTCCTGCCCGGCGACCCGAGCCTCTACCCCGACGGTCCGGCACCCGCCCACGCCCCGGGCACCGGTGACGCCACATGAGCGCCTCGCTGTCGGGTTGGGGCATCTCCACCGAGCTGCCCGACGGGTGGGAGGGGCGCATCAGCCTGCGCGTCACGCCCACCGGCACCACTCACGACGAGGCCTCGGCCGAGGCCCCCAGCACCCGCCGGACGCTCCGTGCGCTGGCCGGCTCGACGGCCCCCGGCGCCGTGGGCTGGCCGGGTGAGATCCCCAACCCGGTGGTGCACCTCGCCAACTTCGCGCTCCCACCCGGGCGCGGCGACTTCGGGTCGGGCGCCACCGACCGCATGACCGAGGCCAACGCCCTGATCGTGCTCTTCGAGTACGGCCCCGAGAGCGTGGGTCAACCCCTGTTCGCGTCGCCGGGCCTGCCCCGCACCCTCCGCCCGCACCACTTCCGCTCCAACGCGCTCCAGCGACAGATCCCCGGCCAGGTCGGGTTCCAGCACTTCTTCACCGAGGCAGGGCGGGCGTTCACCCTGTTCGTCGTGCTTGGCTCGACGCGCCACGCCCCCACGCTCACCGCCTCGTGCAACCGCACGCTCGCCAACACCCGGATCAGCCCCCGATGACCGATCTGCTGCCCCCCTCGTCCGAGCCCGCTCCCGGTGCGCCCGCCAAGGCGTCGTTCTCGGAGCGCGTCGTCAGCCGCGTCGCCGACGTGCTCGGCGGACGGCGTGACAGCAGGCGTGGCTTCCTCACCAAGACCGCGGTCGTCGGGTCGGCGCTCGCAGTGCAGCCCTGGGACTTCATCACCAAGCCGGCGAGCGCCTACGACGTCGTGTGCGGCGAGGGCAACACCTGCGCCGACGGCTGGTCGGTGTTCTGCTGCACCATCAACGGCACCAACTCGTGCCCGCCCGGGTCCTTCACCGCCGGCTGGTGGAAGGCCGACGCCTCGGGCTTCTGCTGTGGCGCGGCCCGCTACTACATCGACTGCAACGCGGTGTGCGGCAGCGGCTGGACCTGTCACTGCAACGACAAGACCTGCGACCAGCGCCTCGTGGCCTGCAACCAGTTCCGCTACGGCCAGTGCCACCAGGAGATCGCCTGCTACGGCCCGGTCGTCTGCCGCGTGGTCACGTGCACGCCGCCGTGGCAGTACGACCACACCTGCACCACGGCCAGCGCCACCGACAACCGCACGGTCAGCCACAGCGCACCCTGCCTGCCGGGCAACTGCCCGTCGCCCATCGCCCGGCTCTACGCCGACCTCGGCGGACCGGGCGGGGCGCTCGGGCCCATCGTGCAGACCGAGCGTCCGGGACCCGGCTCCAGCGGCCGCTACGCGCTCTACGCGCACGGGGCCATCTACCAGACCGGTGCGGGGGTCCACGAGGTCCACGGGGCGATCTGGACCAAGTACCAGGGCATGAACACCGTGCACAGCTCCCTCGGGTTCCCGAAGCACAACACCAGCACGGCGTCCGACGGCGCCACCCGCTTCAGCGACTTCGAGAAGGGCTCCATCTACGCCACGAAGGTGGCCGGCACCCGCGAGGTCCACGGCGCCATCGCCGACCGCTGGTACTTCATGGGCCGCGAGCGCAGCATCCTCGGGCTGCCCGTGGCCGACACCGCCACCGCGCCCGACGGCAAGGGCCGCTACAGCAAGTTCGAGGGCGGCTCGATCTACTACACCGCAGCCACGGGGCCCCACGAGGTGTGCGGCGCGATCCGCACCGAGTGGCTCGCGAAGGGCGGGCCCACGGGCTTCCTCGGCTACCCGATCACGGGGCAGCGCACGCCGTCCGACGGCAAGGGCCGCTACAACGACTTCCAGCACGGCACCGTCTACTGGCGCCGCGACCTCGGCGCCCACGAGGTGCACGGCCCGATCTTCTCCCGTTGGGACTTCATCGGTCGCGAGCGGAGCATCCTCGGGTACCCGATCGAGGACCAGCGCCGGTCCACCGACGGCGTCGGCACCTTCAGCAACTTCCGGGGCGGCTCGATCTACTGGAGCCCGGCCACCGGTCCCCACGAGGTGTGCGGGTCGATCCGCGACAAGTGGACCGTGAAGGGTCGGGAGACCGGCTTCCTCGGCTACCCCACCACCGGGCAGCGCACGCTGTCCGACGGCGCGGGTCGGTTCAACGACTTCCAGGGCGGCTCGATCTACTGGGGCCCGCCGACGGGCGCCTTCGAGCTGCACGGGCCCATCCGCACGAAGTGGTTGGCGATCGGCGGCGTGGCCAGCAGCGTCGGCTACCCCATCTCCGACGTCGTCGCCATCTCGGGCGGCCGCCAGCAGGCCTCGTTCCAGTCCGGCACGCTCACCTACGACCCCGGCACCGGCGTCGTCACCGTCACCTGAGGATCGCCATGCACGTTCCCCTCGTCCCCGTCGCCGCCCTCGTCGCGGTGGTGGCCGCGGTCCGCTCGCTGTGGTCGCCGTGCGGCCTCTCGATGCTGTCCACGATCACGCCGGTGAGCGAGCGGTCGCGCCGGCACCGCTACGCCGTGACCGCGTCCTGGTTCGTGCTCGGCGCTGTCGTGGGCGGGGCCACGCTGGGCGTCGGCGCAGCCGCGCTGGCCGGGGTGGTGCACCTCCTCGGCCTCTCCGGCGGCGCACGTGCCGGGCTTGCCGTGGCGGGAGCGCTGGTGGCCATCGCCTCCGACATCCGGCTGTTCGGCTTCCGCCTCCCGCGGCGCGCCCGGCAGGTCGACGAGACGTGGCTCGGCACGTACCGGCCGTGGTTCTACGGCGCCGGGTTCGGCTGGCAGATCGGCACGGGCCTCGCCACCTATGTCATGACCGCCGGCGTGTACCTCACCATCCTGCTGGCGGCGCTCACGGGGCAGCCGCTTGCCGCCTTCGCGCTGTGCGTGCTGTTCGGCGCGACCCGGGGGCTCACCGTCCTCGTCGGCGCCGGGGCCACCACCCCGGCCAGGCTGCGCCGCATCCACCAGCGGCTCGACCAGCTCGAGCCGGCCTCACGTGCGGTGGCGGTCGGTGCCGAAGGCGTGGCCGGGGCCGCCTGCGCGGCGGCGCTGTGGGGTGCTCCTGCAGCGCTCGTGGTGGCCGCGGTGGGTGCGGCGGGCGTGGCCCAGGTGCTCCGGGGCGGCGGCTCGGTCCGGCTGCAGCGACCGCTGGCGGGACGGCCCGCCGAGGTGGCAGCTACCCCACGCTGACGGGCACGCGCTCCGGCTCGGGCTCCTCGAGCTCCACCTCGACGCCGAGCTGGGGCACCAACCGGTCGAGCCAGCGGGGGAACCACCAGTTGGCGTCGCCGAGCAGCTCCATGGTGGCGGGCACGAGCACCATCCGCACGAGCGTGGCGTCGATGAACACCGCGCTGGCGAGGCCGAGGCCGAAGAGCTTGAGGACCCGGATGTCGCCGAGCACGAACGAGCCGAAGACGCACACCATGATCGCCGCGGCGGCGGTGATGACCCGGGCGGTGCCGGCCAGGCCGTCGGCCACCGAGGTGGCGTTGTTGCCGGTGCGGAGCCACTCCTCACGGACGCGTGACAGCAGGAAGACCTCGTAGTCCATCGAGAGGCCGAACAGGATGGTGAACAGCATCAGCGGCACCCACGGATCGATGGGCCCCGTCTTGCCGATGCCGATGATGCCGCCGAGCCAGCCCCACTGGAAGACGGCCACGATCACGCCGTAGGCGGCGCCGATGGAGAGCAGGTTCATGACGGCTGCCTTCACGGGCACGGCGACCGACCGGAACACGGCCATGAGCAACAGGAACGAGAGCAGCACCACGCCCCCGATCACCCAGGGCAGCCGGCTGGAGAGGTGGGTCGAGGCGTCGACCGAGGCCGCGGTGACGCCGCCGACCAGGGCGGTGACGCCTGTGCCCGCCAGGGTGGGCTTCACGACGTCGGTGCGGATGTGGTGGACGAGGTTGTGGGTGGCCTGGTCCTGCGGCGAGGTCCTGGGGATGACCACGAGGGTGGCCGCGTCGCCGGCCGGGTTGAGGCGGGGCGGCACGGCGAAGGCCACGCCGGGCGTCTCGGCGAGCGCGGTGTGCAGCTTGCCGAGCGCGGCCTGGGCCCCGGGCGTGGTGCCCAGGTCGACGGCGACGACGAGCGGGCCGTTGGTGCCGGGCCCGAAGCCTTGGGCGAGCAGGTCGTACGCCTTGCGCGTGGTGAGGGCGGGCTGGTCGTTGCCGGCGTCGGTGAACGACTGCTGCATCGAGAACAGCGGGATGGCCATGACGAGCAGGATGACCAGCGCGGCGCCACCAGCGATCCAGGGGTGGTGCTGCACCACGCGGCTCCAGCGGTACGAGAGGGTGCGCTCCTTGTCGACCTCGCCGCGGTGCATGAAGCGCTGGATGCCGAACTTGTCGATGTTCTGCCCCGAGAAGCCGAGCATGGCGGGCAGCAGCGTGACGGCGGCGGCCATGACGAGCAGCACCGCCGCGATGCACCCCATGGCGAGGCCGTAGATGAACGGCAGGCCGAGCAGCAGCATGCCGAGCAGCGAGATGACCACGGTGGAGCCGGCGAAGAGCACGGCTCGCCCGGCGGTGGCCAGCGAGGTGATGACCGCGTCGCGGGGGCTGGCGCCACGGTGCAGCGTCTCACGGTGCCGGGTGACGATGAAGAGGGCGTAGTCGATGCCCACGCCGAGGGCGATCATGGCGGCCATCTCTGGCCCGAAGGTGGGCACGGTGAGCACGTGGCTGCCGAGCTCGAGGATGCCGATGCCGATGCCGAGCCCGAAGAGCGCGGTCATGATCGGCAGCCCCATCG
>JADGOP010000190.1 GCA_017882935.1 Actinomycetota bacterium | reverse complement strand
AGGTGGATGCCCACAAGCTCATCAAGGGGATGACCCGGCCGGCCACCCGCTACCTGCAGCCCGACCAGCGGGACTTCATCGCGTTCGAGCAGGCCTGAGCCGCGCCGCCACGCCCCCGCGTCAGGACGTCTGCGTGACCGAGGTGGCCTTCGCGGTGCCGTCCTGCTGGATCTTCGCGGTGACCTTGCCCTTGGACCCGTCGGACGCCACGCCCGTGCACTCGAAGGTGCTGTCGGACGACGCCAGGACGGTGACCTTGGCGGTGCCGCAGTCGATCGTGAAGGTGGTGCCGTCGCCGGCCGCGGCCTTCAGCTGGGCCTCCAGCTCGGGCTCGGCCTTCGTCTTGATGACCAATGGCTTGGCGGGGGCGCCGACCACCTGGGTGCCGTCGAGGGTGACGACGAGCGGTACGGACACGCCGTCGACCGTGCCGACGCACCTGGCTTCCCGGATCTGCGGGCCCGTGTACACGGCCTTGGTGCCGCAGCTCACGGTGACGGCCTGCTCGCCGGTGATCTGGCGCCCGCTCGTGGCGAGAGCCTTCTCGAGCTCGGACTTCCGCACGACCAGCAGCGTGGGGTCGGCGCTGAACCGGTCGCTCGCCGTCATCGTCACCTTGTAGGGGATGGTGGTCCCGTCGGTGGTGGTGGCGGTGCAGCTGAACACGTCACCCTTCTTGGCCGACTTCTTGTCGCAGGAGACGGTCTTCACGGGGATGCCGTTCGTCCCCAGCTTCTTCTGGATCTTGCCGGCGATCTCCTCTCCGGCGTTCGAGCAGGCGGCCAGCACGAGGCTGGTCAGGACGGCGCCGAGGAGGACCCGCCGCCAGGCGGGCCGGTGGGTGGTGCGGGTCATGGTTCCCCTCCAGAGGTGTGTTCGGGCCAGCACACCACATCGGGCAACCCCCCGCATGAGTAGCCGCTGCTCATCGCCGCGCCGGTCCGCGCAGGTCGACCGGTGCGGCGTGTCGACCCTTTTCCTGCCTTCGCGTGGCAACCCGCCCCGTGCGAGGCCCGAGAATGAGCTGTCCGGGCTATTCAGCCACGATGAAAGCTTGGCGACACTCGAGGGAACGGACGCGCTGCGCCCCCGGCCCATCAACGGAGATCGTCGCCATGCTCACGACCTACGAACACCTCGCCGCCTACACCCGTGCTCGGTTCGGCAACACCGACGCCGGCGCATCCCTCGTCGAGTACGCGCTCCTCGTCGCGCTCATCGCCGTCGTGTGCATCGCTGCGGTGACGTTCCTCGGCAAAGCGGCGTCCACCAAGTTCAGCTCCGTCGGCAGCTCCATCAAGGGCGCCAACTGACCTCGGGCCGCCGGGGCTGAGCCCAGGCTCCCGCCCCGCCCCGCCCCCACGGCACCGGCGCGCCGCGCTCGGCCATGGGCTAGGCAGGGCGTCATGGACGAGCTCCTGCAAGGTCGGGTCGCGGTGGTCACCGGTGGGGCCGCCGGCATCGGCGGGGGCATCAGCCGCGCCCTCGCCGCGGAGGGGGCCCACGTGGTGGTCAACGACATCGACGAGGCGCTGCTGGCCGCATCGCTCGCCGACATCGCGGCCGCGGGCGGTTCCGCGACACCGGTGCACGGCGACATCCGCGAGCAGGCCACGGTGACGGCCCTCGCCGAGGTGGCCACCACCATCGGCTCGGGCGCGGTCGACGTGCTCGTCAACAACGTCGGCGACTATCGGCCGGGCGGGCGCTTCCTGCGTTCGACCCCGGCCGACTGGAAGACGCTGTACGACCGCAACCTCGGCCACGTGTTCGCCTGCACCCACGCGCTCGCCCGAGGCATGGTCGAGCGAGGGTCGGGCAGCATCGTCAACGTCTCGACGGTCGAGGCGTTGCGTGGCATCCCGGGCAACGCCGTCTACGCCTCGTTCAACGCCGCGGTGAACACCTTCACCAAGAGCCTGGCCGTGGAGCTCGGGCGCGATGGGGTGCGCGTGAACGCGGTCGCACCCGACCTCATCGACACGCTGCAGACCTCGCGCGCCTCGATGCTGCGCGGCCGCGATCCCGACATGGTGCGGCACTGGGTGCCGCTCGGCCGCTTCGGGCAGCCCGACGACGTGGCCGACGTGGTGGTGTTCCTCGCCAGCGACCTCGCCCGGTTCGTGACCGGCCAGGTCATCACCGTCGACGGTGGCACGACGGCGGCGAGCGGCTGGTACCTCCGCACCGACGAGAAGGGCTGGACCAACACCCCCGACCAGCCCTGAGCCGGCCGGCTCCCACCGGGGGACGGCGAACGGCGGGGCGTACCGTCTCACCCATCGCCGCCCCGTCGCCTCTCCCCCCACCGCCTCCCCTCACCGGTCCGGCCGGCGAACCGTGGTGGAAGCGTGCGGTCGTCTACTAGGTGTACCCGCGCAGCTTCGCCGACTCCGACGGCGACGGCATCGGCGACCTCGTGGGCGTGACGCAGCACCTCGACCACCTCGAGCGCCTCGGCATCGACGTCGTGTGGCTCTCGCCCGTCTACCCGTCCCCGCAGGACGACAACGGCTACGACGTGAGCGACTACCGCGGCATCGACCCGATGTTCGGCACCTTGGCCGACTTCGACGCGCTGGTCGACGGACTGCACGCGCGCGGCATGCGGCTCGTCATGGACCTCGTGGTGAACCACACCTCCGACGAGCATCCCTGGTTCGTCGCGTCGCGCTCGTCGCGCGACGACCCCAAGCGCGCCTGGTACTGGTGGCGGCCGCCGCGGCCGGGGCTCCGTCCGGGCAGGCCCGGCGCGGAGCCCACCAACTGGGCCTCGATCTTCTCGGGGCCCGCGTGGGAGCTCGACGAGGCCACGGGCGAGTACTACCTCCACCTCTTCTCACGGAAGCAGCCCGACCTCAACTGGGAGAACCCCGATGTCCGCGCCGAGCTCCAGGCCATGGCCCGCTGGTGGCTCGACCGCGGCGTCGACGGGTTCCGCATGGACGCCATCAACGTCATCTCGAAGCACCCGTCGCTCCCCGATGGTCCCGTCCCCGACGGCGCCCACCTCGGCGATGGCACCCCGCACTTCCTCGGCGGCCCCCGGCTGCACGAGTTCCTGCACGAGTTGCACCAGGAGGTGTTCGACGGTCGCGAGCCGCCCGTGCTCACCATCGGCGAGATGCCCGAGGTCACGGTCGAGGAGGCGAGGCTGTTCACCGACCCCGCCCGCGGCGAGGTCGACATGGTGTTCCAGTTCGAGCACGTGCGGGTCGACCAGGGCGCGACCAAGTGGGACGTGCGCCCCTTCGACCTCCCGGTGCTCAAGGCCTCCCTCGCGCGGTGGCAGGCGGGCCTGGCCGACGTCGGTTGGAACAGCCTCTACTGGGACAACCACGACCAGCCGCGCGTGGTCTCGCGCTTCGGCGACGACGGTCGGTACCGCACCCGTTCGGCGAAGATGCTCGCCACGGTGCTCCACCTGCACCGCGGCACGCCGTGCGTCTACCAGGGTGAGGAGTTCGGCATGACCAACGCGTCGTTCGCCACCATCGACGACGTCCGCGACCTGGAAGCGCTCAACCACCACGCCGCAGCGGTGGCGGCCGGCGCCGACCCCGACCGGGTCCTCGAGGCGCTGCGGACCATGGGCCGCGACAACGCCCGCACGCCGATGCAGTGGGACGGATCCCGCAACGCCGGCTTCACCACCGGCACCCCGTGGCTGGCGGTCAACCCCAACCACGTCGAGGTGAACGCCACCGCGGCGCTCGCCGACGAGGACTCGGTCCTCCACCACTACCGCGCGCTCATCGCGCTGCGCCACCGCGAGGCCGTCGTCACCGACGGCGCCTACACCCTGCTGCTGCCCGACGACGAGCGCATCTTCGCGTTCACCCGCAGGCTCGCTGACGTCGAGCTGCTCGTCCTCGGGAACTTCTCCGCCGACACGGTCACGGTCGACCTCCAGGACGCCGCGGCCTGGGCCTCGTCGGAGGTGCTGCTCGCCGATCGCACCGTGCCGGAGCCCGCCTCCGGAGCGCTCGCCCTCGCGCCCTGGGAGGGCCGCGTGCACCGCCGCACTGCTGCCTGAGCCCAACCTGATTGACGCCGATTCTTCTGGCTAGCGTTGTCGCGGTTGCCAGTTCTTGAGGGGGCCGGCGCTACGGCGCTGGATCCAAGACAAGAGGCGATGTTCCGTGAACGCTGGACCGGGGGTTCGCAGGCGCACGAGGGGTGCCGGCCGTCGTGCTGCGGTAGCGATGGCGACAGTGGGGCTGCTGAGCCTCCTGGCCGCAGCGTGCAGCAGCGGGGGCTCCAGCGCCCGTCCCACGCTCAACTTCTACATCTACCCCGACAACTCCGGGGCGGTGCAGCAGGCCGTCGACACGTGCACCGCGCAGAGCGGCGGGCGCTACAAGATCAGCTACCAGAAGCTTCCCAGCGCGGCCGACGGGCAACGCCAGCAGATGGTGCGACGGCTCGCGGCCCACGACAGCGGCATGGACATCCTCGGCCTCGACGTCACCTGGGCACCCGAGTTCGCGGGCGCCGGCTGGATCCGTGAGTGGACCGGCGCGAACAAGGCTGCCGTCGAGAAGGGCACGCTGAAGGTGCCCCTCAAGACCGCCAGCTACAACGGCAAGCTCTACGCCGCGCCCTACAACAGCAACACCCAGCTGCTCTGGTACCGCTCCGACCTGGTGCCCACGCCACCGAAGACCTGGGACCAGATGATCGACATGTCGATCGCCTTGGCCAAGCAGGGCAAGCCCCACTACATCGAGATCCAGGGCAACCAGTACGAGGGCGCCACGGTGTGGTTCAACACCATGCTCGCGAGCGCCGGGGGCAGCGTGCTCACGCCCGACAACAAGCACCCCTCGCTCGGTGCGCCCGCGGTCGAGGCGCTCACGATCATGCACCGCCTCGCCACGTCGGCCGCCGCCGACCCGTCGCTGTCGGTGCAGCAGGAGGACCAGAACCGACTGGCCATGGAGTCGGGCACCGCGGCCTTCGAGCTCAACTACCCCTTCGTCTACCCGTCGATGAAGTCCGACCAGCCGAAGCTGTTCAAGAGCTTCAAGTGGGCGCCGTACCCGGAGGTCAAGGCCGGCACCCCGGCCCGCGTCACCATCGGCGGCATCAACATCGCTGTCAGCCAGTACTCGAAGCACCCCGACCTCGCGTTCGAGGCGGTGAAGTGCCTCCGCAACCGGGCCAACCAGAAGGTGGGGGCCATCAAGGGCGGCACCCCACCGTCGATCGCCGACCTGTACGACGACCCGTCGCTCCAGGCCGACTACCCGTTCCGTCAGCTGATCAAGACCTCGCTCGCCAACGCCTCGGTGCGGCCCCTCACCCCCGTGTACCAGAACATCTCGGTCGTCATCTCGCACGCAGTGTCACCCCCGTCGGGCATCGACCCGGTGAAGACGGAGAAGAAGATCTCCAACCAGCTGAAGGACGCGCTCGCCTCGAAGGGGCTGATCCCGTGCCCTCCCCCGTGCGACCCGCCGACCCGCGAGCCCGAAGGA
>JADGOP010000189.1 GCA_017882935.1 Actinomycetota bacterium | reverse complement strand
CCGGCCAACACGTCGGTGCCGCTGTCCGCCAACCACAAGCCGATCGGCACCGCGGTCACCGACAGCACCGGCCACTTCAGCTTCCCGTACACGATCCCGGCCGACGCGGCCGACGGGAGCACGATCACCTTCCTGGCCAACTGCGGCTCCGTGAAGCCGACGACCATCGTCGAGGTGAGCGCCCAGGCGATCGCCAACACGGTCGTGCCGGCCAGCACCCAGCCGCTGCCCCGCACCGGTTCGGCCTCCACCCTTCCGCTGCTCGCAGCGGGCGTCGGCTTCGTGGTGATCGGTGGCCTCATCCTGCTCAGCATGCGCAAGCGGAACCAGCGGGCAGGCCACGCCGCCTGATCCGCCACCAGACCTGAACGAGCCGGGCCTTCGGGCCCGGCTCGTCTCGTTTTCGGGCCCGGTCGGGTCGCGTAGCAACTGCAACACGTTCTCGTTTCCCCTACGCTGCCCGACATGGCATCGACTGGATTCTGGAAGCTCGCCGCGGAAGATCCCGAGCGCATCGCGCTGATCGGCCCGGACGACGAAGCACACACCGCAGGCGAGCTGCTCGCCGAGAGCAACCGCATCGCCAACGGCCTGCGTGCGCTCGGGCTGCACAACGGCGACACCGTCGCCGCGGTCCTCCCCAACGGGCTCGAGATGGTCGAGCTCTACCTGGCCGCCCTGCAGATCGGGCTCTACCTCACGCCCATCAACCACCACCTGGTGGGCCCCGAGATCGCCTACATCGTGGGTGACAGCGGTGCCAAGGTCTTCGTCACCCACGGCCGCTTCGCCGACGAGGCCACGGCCGCGGTGAAGGAGCTGGGCTTCCCCGAGGAGGCGAGCTTCGCGGTGGCCGGCGACGACGGCGTGGTGCCCCCGGGCTTCCGCCCCTTCGAGGAGCTGGGCGCGGGCCAGCCCGACACCCCGCCGCCCGACCGCAGCGCCGGCACCGCCATGCACTACACGTCGGGCACCACCGGCAAGCCCAAGGGCGTGAAGCGCGGCCTCTACGACATCGACCCCGACGACATGGCCACCCTGGTGGGCGGCTTCCTCGCCATGTTCGGCGCGCTGCCGCACGACGGCAGCGTGCACCTGGTGGGCTCGCCGCTCTACCACACCGCCGTGCTGATGTGCATGGGGTGCTCGCTGGCCGTGGGCCACAGCGTGGTGCTCATGGACAAGTGGGGCCCGGAGCTGATGCTCGAGAAGATCGACCGCTACGGCGTCACCTCGAGCCACATGGTCCCCACCCAGTTCCACCGCATGCTGGCGCTGCCCGAGGACGTGCGGGCCAAGTACGACTGCTCCACCACGCGCACCATGATCCACGCCGCCGCGCCGTGCCCGCCCGACGTGAAGCGCCGCATGATCGAGTGGTGGGGCAACTCCATCTGGGAGTACTACGCGGCCACCGAGGGCGGCGGCAGCATCGTCAGCGCCGAGGAGTGGCTCGAGAAGCCCGGCACCGTCGGCAAGGCGTGGCCCAGTTCGGAGCTGCGCATCCTCGACGACGAGGGCGCCGAGATGCCCGTGCGCGGCATCGGGACCGTCTACATGGCGCTCGGCATGGCCGACTTCGAGTACAAGGACGACCAGGAGAAGACCAACGCCAACCGGCGCGACGGCTTCTTCACCGTCGGCGACATCGGCTACCTCGACGAGGACGGCTACCTCTTCCTCTGCGACCGCAAGAGCGACATGATCATCTCCGGCGGCGTGAACATCTACCCGGCCGAGATCGAGTCGGTGCTGCTCACGCACCCGAAGGTCGGCGACGCCGCGGTGTTCGGCATCCCGCACCCCGACTGGGGCGAGGAGATCAAGGCGGTGATCGAGCCGGCCGAGGGCATCGCCCCCGACCAGGCCCTGGCCGACGAGCTGCACGAGTGGTGCCAGGGACAACTCGCCCGCTTCAAGCAGCCGAAGACCATCGACTTCGTGGCCGAGCTCCCTCGCGACCCCAACGGCAAGCTCTACAAGCGCAAGCTCCGCGACCCCTACTGGGAGGGGCAGGAGCGGGCCATCTAGCCCGGGCCTCTCTCCGACCATCTGCTTTTCGGGACGGATATGTGCGCCTGGCGCACCTATCCGTCCCCGAAACGCGGGGGGTCAGGCGGAGCCGAGGTCGACCGCAGGGATGGTGCCCATGCGGCCGTGGTTGAAGTCGTCGATTGCCTGCTCGATCTCGGCCCGGGTGTTCATCACGAACGGCCCGTAGTGGGCGATGGGCTCGCGGATCGGGAGCCCGCCGAGCAGCAGCACCTCGAGGGTGTCGCCCTCGCCCTCGATGCGGTCGGCGGCGCGCAGCGTGACCGCGTCACCGGCACCGAGGACGGCCAGGTCCTGGTCGCGGACCGGACGGTTCTCGGCCCCCACGTAGCCCTGGCCCCCGAGCACGTAGACCATGGCGCTGAAGTCGGGCCGCCAGTTGGCCTGCAGCTCGGCGCCGGGGTTGAGCGTGGCGTGGGCGTAGGTGATCGGCGTGTAGGTCGAGCCGGGCCCGGCGTGGCCGTCGAGGTCACCGGCGATGAGGCGCACGAACGCCCCGCCGTCGGACGAGGCCAGCAGCGTGAGCTCGGTGGCCTCGATCAGCTGGTAGCGCGGCGGTACCCACTTCTGCGCGGCCGGCAGGTTCACCCAGAGCTGGACGCCGTGGAAGCGGCCCCCCGAGTCGTAGACGCGCTCGCTCGGCGTCTCGTCGTGGAGGATCCCGGCGCCGGCGGTCATCCACTGGGTGGCGCCCTCGCCGATGGTGCCCCCGCCACCGTTCGAGTCGTGGTGGACCATCTCGCCGTCCATCAGGTAGGTCACGGTCTCGAAGCCGCGGTGCGGGTGCCAGGGCGCGCCCTTGGCCTCGCGGGGCCCGTAGACGACGGGGCCCATCTGGTCGAGCAGCAGGAAGGGGTCGGTGGCGTGCAGGTCGGCGCCCTGGGGGAACGGCCGGTGCACCAGGAACCCCGCGCCCTCCATGGTGGTGCGGGCAGGGACCACCCGCTCGACGGCGCGCACCGTGGCGGTGGTGGCGTCGGGACGGGCCAGACGCGGCAGGACGAGGGGGTTGTCGACCGTGATGGCGGGCATGGTGCGCCTCCGTGGCTCAGGTTCCGGCGGGCACTCGCCCGTCGCACCCCACCAACCTAGTTGCACAGACAACTATTCCCCGGGAATGTTCTGTGAGAAGCCCCGGGAAACGGCCCCTCTGGGGGCTAGCTACAGCAAGCGCGTGGCGCGCTGGCTGTAGCAAGCGCCAGAAGTACCCGGATAACGGGGCTTCCCACAGAACATTCGCGACGGGGGGGTCAGCGGGCGTCGAGGTGGTCGAGCATGAGGTGGCAGGCGATCTCCACCTCGTCGCTGACGTGGCCGATGTTCGACCAGCCATTCACCCAGGCGACCAGCGACGAGAACCAGACGTGGCCGAGCGTGCGGGCGATGTCGGCGCGCACCACGGGGTCGAGGTCATCGCCCAGGCCCAGGCTGATGGTGCGGGTCATCACCACGGTGAGCTGCCGCTGGCACTCGGCGGCCCCGGCATCGGGCGACACGAGCGCGGTGACCACGGCCTCCGACAGGCGGGGCTCGCGCTCCATGGCGCGGTGGGCACGCTTGAGGACGCTCAGCACCCGCTCGGTGGTGGTGGTGCCCACGGGTGGGCGGGCGGCCACGCGACGCTCGAGATCCTCCACCCAGCTCACCAGCGCGGCGGCGAGGAGGTGGTCCTTCGACGAGAAGTAGCGGTAGATGGTGCCGAGCGCCACGCCCGCCTCGGTGGCGACCTCACGCATCTGCACCGCGTCGTAGCCGCCTTCGCGTCCCAGCTCGAGCGCGGCCCGCAGCACCCGATCACGTCGCGCCGCCTGGCTGCGCGTGAGCGTCTCGGTGTTGGAGGCGTCCATCGCACGCCGAACGCTAGTGGCCGCGCCTGCCCCGCCCCGGGACCCCGCACCCACCGGTCGACGCCTCTCCGACGTGGTCACGTTCCGGCCCGGAGCGACTCACGGAACGAGACCTCACGGTCGGTGCGCGGCTCGGGCGGCAGCCCCAGGATGCGCTCGCCGAGCACGTTGTGCTGCACCTCGTTGGTGCCGCCCGCGATCTTGATCGACGGCGCCGCCAGGAAGCGCCGCTGCCAGAACGCGTCGCCCCGGGCGTCGCGCCACAGCTGCCCCTCGGGGCCCTCGATCTCGAGGGCCAGTGCCGCGAGTCGACGGATGTGCTCGGCGTAGAAGAGCTTGAGGACCGACGCCTCGGCGCCCATCGGCGTGCCCTTGCTGAGCGCGGTCTGCATCCGGTAGCCGAGGAAGGTGAGGATCTGGTGCCGGGTCCAGCTGTCGGCCAGCCGTTGCCGCACCACCGCGTCGGCGGTGGCACCCCGCTCGCGCGCCAGCTCCAGCAGCAGGTTGAACTCCTTGCCGCGGTCGCTGCCGCTGATGGCGGCGCGCTCGTTCGACAGCGTGGTGATGGCGCAGGCCCAGCCGCCGTTCACCTCGCCCACCACGTTCGCCGCCGGGATCCGCACCTCGTCGAGGAACACCTCCGAGAAGTGCGCGTGGCCGGTGATCTGGCGCAGCGGCCGGATGTCGATGCCCGGTGTGGACATGTCGAGGATGAAGTAGGTGATGCCCTTGTGCTTGGGCACGTCGGCGTCGGTGCGGGCGAGGAGGATGCCGAGGTTGCTGTGCTCGGCCTGCGAGGTCCACACCTTCTGACCCGTGACCACCCACCCGTCGCCGTCGCGGACGGCCTTCGTCGACAGCGACGCGAGGTCGGACCCGGCGCCCGGCTCGCTGAACAGCTGGCACCACACGTCGTCACCGCGCAGCATGGCCGGGAGGTAGTGCTGCTGCTGCTCCGGCGTGCCGTGGCGCATGAGCGTGGGCCCCACCATGCCGTGGGCGATGGCGAAGACGCCGGTCGTCACGCCGAACTTCGACTGCTCCTGGTTGAAGATCGACGCTTCCATGGGCTTGCCGCCGCGACCGCCGAACACCTTCGGCCAGGCGATCCCCGCCCAGCCGCCGTCGTGCAGGGTCCGCTGCCAGCGCTGGCAGTTGGCGGTGTGCACCGCCTCGGGCACGGATTCGTCGGCGTGGCCGTCGGAGAAGTCGTCGGGATGGCCCTTCGGCACGGCGTGCGCCTGCAGCCAGGCCCGGGCCTCGGCACGGAACTCGGCCTCTGCCGGCGTGTCGTCGAAATCCACGCCGCGAGACTAGAACAGATTCTAGTTTTCGACGCCCAGCGAGGCGATGGCGGGCGCCGGGGTGGCGCTGCCGTCGGGCTCGTTCAGGTCGACGGGCACGGCCATGGCCGGCTCGGCGGGGACCGTGCCGAGGTGACGCTCGTGGGCCCACTGCAGGAAGCGCTCAGCGGCCTCGACGCACGCCACCGCCCGCACCGACCCGAAGATCTCGAAGGCGTGCTGGGCACCCCGCAGCTCGGCGTAGAGCCCCGGCTCCTGCGAGACCTCACGCAGCCGCTCCACG
>JADGOP010000188.1 GCA_017882935.1 Actinomycetota bacterium | reverse complement strand
GACCCCGATCGCGACCGCGAACGCCGTCAGCGCCGAGCGGAGCTTGTGGGCCGCCACGTTGTGGCGGATCAAGCCGACAAAGGTCACGCGGCCCCTCCCGAGAGTCAGCTGACTGGGGCGTGACGCAAAGGTTACCGGGGGCTCTCAAGGATCCAGCGGATGGATTCCCGCAGCCGGCTGCTGCGCCCGGGCCGCCTCGACGGCCAGGCGGTCGACGACGTCGTTCCAGCGGTCGCCGCTGTGCCCCTTGACCCACTCGAAGTCGATCTCGGTGGCACGCCCGCGGTACAGGTCGACGAGGGGCTCCCACAGGTCGCGGTTGGCCACCGGCTTGCGCTGGCTGTTGATCCAGCCACGCCGCAGCCAGCCCTGCCACCAGCGGTCGCGGAAGCAGTTCACGACGTACGTCGAGTCGCTCACCACCCGGACGGGTCCCTCGAGGCGGCGCAGCGCGTCGAGCACCGCCATCACCTCCATGCGCTGGTTGGTGCTGCGCGCCTCGGCGCCGCTCGCCCACCGGCCGTGCGGCACGGCCCACGCCCAGCCGCCGGGCCCCGGGTTCCCCGAGCAGGCGCCGTCGGTGTAGACGACCGTGACGTCGAGGGCCGCGTCGCGCAGGCCGTCGGTCCGGTCCGGTGCCGCCACGACCTCCTCGGTGAACGTGTCGTCGGGGAACAGCGAGTCGGGTGGCACGCCGTCAGCTTCCCATCGCCCGGCCCGGCCCGACGACACCCCTTGCCCGGCGGCGTGGCGTCAGTGCGTCGCCGGGCAGGAGCTTGCCGGTCGCTTCCCGGCCAGCCGGTCCTGGAGCCAGGCCGTGACCTGCAGGCCCGCCAGGCGCACCACGTTGTCGTGGGTGGCTCCGGGGACGACGAGGCGCTGCGCGACCTGGTGGACCGAGCAGAGCTGCTCCATGAGCGCGTCGACCCGCGCGGGGACGACGAACACGTCGGCCGTCCCGTTCACGATGAGCAGCGGCGAGCGGGAGCGCACGTGGCCGGGGTCGTTGGCCAGCAGGATCGAGCGGGCGGGCTCCGTGGTGGCCGGGCTGTGCGTGTAGAGCTGCGCCGGCGGGATGGCCACGAACGCCGCGATGATGTCGTTCAGGCAGCCGGTGTCGATCACCGAGTCGTGGGCCGCCACCTGGGGGGACACGTAGTCGCGTGGGTGCACCTGGGGGTGGTCGGCCTGCATGCCGTACAGCGCCATGAGGCCCACCAGCGCCGGGATCTCCTGGTCGTCGGGGCCGAAGGTGCGAGCCAGCACCGACGCCGGGGCGAACGCCACGGTGCCGAGCAGGTGGAGCTCGGGCGCATAGGAGGACGCCAGCTGGTTGGTGAACAGGGCCGAGTGGCCACCCTGCGAGTGTCCGAGCGCCAACCAGCGCCGACCGGCGTGGGCGGCGCGCAGGTCGCGAGCGGCGCGGACCGCGTCGATGACGCTGTGGGCCTCGCTCGGGCCAGACAGGTAGGGGTGCCGCTCACCGAGGGGGCCGAGGCCGATGTAGTCGGTGGCCACGTCGACGGCCATGACGCCGAACCCGGGCGCACCCTGGTAGCGCGAGGGCGCGCACGGCGCGGCGAGCCCACTCGTGCCGTGCGCCCACGACACGACCGGCCAGCCCCCGTGGGGCGCGGGAGCCGTGGGGTAGCTGATCACGCCGGTCACGGCGCGGTCGCGGTGGCGCGCGTCGCGGGAGTGGTACATCACGCGCACCGTGACCGCAGTCGCCGTGGTCGACATCGCCTGCACCCGGATGAGCTGACCGGGACGGTCGGGCCGCAGCGGCGACGGCACCCGGTAGAAGTCGGCCACGGACCCGGTGAACTGCTCGGGCGGAGCGGGCCGTGAGCTGACCGGAGGGCGGTGCACCGCCGCGGTCCTGCGCGCGGACGCGCTCGAGCACCCCGCGCCGACGAGCAGCAGGGCAATGGCGAGGGCGAGCGCACCGGGCCGGAGCGGGTGGCCGTGACGGGCGCGGGACGGCGGGTGCAGCGCAGCGGGAGCCATGGCGGCGAGCCTACTCATCGGGGAACAGCGATGTTCGTGGATGTAGCGTGGGCGCCATGGCACCGGTCGACACGGCACGACTCCCCCGCGGCCGGCACGGCCTCAGCCGCGAGGAGGTGGGCCGCGCCCAGCGGGCCCGGCTGCTGCTGGCCATGGCCGACGCGGTGAGCCGCAAGGGCTTCGTGGCCACCACGGTCGCCGATGTCATCGCCGGCGCAGGCGTCTCCCGCGAGACCTTCTACCAGCAGTTCCACTCGAAGTCGGCGTGCTTCATGGCCACCTTCGACGCCGCGGCCGAGGTGCTGTTCGCCCGGGTCGACGACGGCCCCGACCTGGCCCTCGCTCCCGTCGACCGGTTCGCCGAGGTCTTCGACCGCTACCTCGACACGCTCGTCGAGCACCGCGCGCACGCCCGGGTGTTCCTGGTCGAGGTCTATGCCGCGGGCCCCGAGGCGATCGACCGGCGCGCCGCCATGCAGCAGCGCGTCGTCGAGGTGGTGGCGGAGCTCCTCGGCACCACCGGCCCCCGGGGGCGCTTCGCCTGCACCGTGCTCGTGGCGGCGGTGGGGGCCCTCGTCACCAAGCCGTTGGTCGACGACGACATCGACGCGCTGCGGGCGCTGCGCGACCCGGTCCTCGACCTCGTGGCGCATGTGGTGGCCACCGCCGACGACTGATCCGGCCCTGCGCCGGTGGCGGCGTGCGAAAGGTCCGGCGGACCGCTTCACTGGGTGGGAGCCAGGCCACCACACGGAGAGCACCGGATGATCATCGACGGGTTCGTGCACCAGCTTCCCGACATCGACCCGGCGGAGACGCGCGAGTGGCTCGACTCGCTCGACGCGGTGGTCGACACGCACGGTCGCACGCGGGCCCGGTTCCTGCTGTCCAAGCTGCTCGAGCGGTCGCGCGAGCTCCAGGTCGGCACGCCCGCGTCGGTCAGCACGCCCTACGTGAACTCGATCCCGCCCGAGCAGCAGGCCTGGTTCCCCGGCGACGAGGACCTCGAGCGCCGCATCCGGGCCTTCATCCGCTGGAACGCCGCGGTGATGGTGGTCAAGGCGAACAAGCACGCCGAGGGCATCGGCGGCCACCTCGCCACGTTCGCCTCGTCGGCCTCGCTGTACGAGGTGGGCTTCAACTGGTTCTTCCGCGGCAACGCCGACGGCCAGCCCGGCGACCACGTCTACGTGCAGGGCCACGCTGCGCCGGGCATCTACGCCCGGGCCTTCCTCGAGGGGCGGCTCGACGCCGACCAGCTCGATCACTTCCGGCGCGAGGTCGGCGGCCACGGGCTGTCGAGCTACCCCCACCCGCGGCTCATGCCCGACTTCTGGGAGTTCCCCACGGTGTCGATGGGCCTCGGCCCGATCAACTCGATCTACCAGGCGCGCTTCAGCCGCTACCTGCACAACCGGCAGATCGACGACACCTCCGCGTCGCGGGTGTGGTGCTTCGTGGGCGACGGCGAGGTCGACGAGCCCGAGACGCTCGGCGCGATCTCGCTCGCCGCGCGCGAGGGCCTCGACAACCTCACGTGGGTCGTCAACTGCAACCTCCAACGCCTCGATGGTCCGGTGCGCGGCAACGGCAAGATCATCCAGGAGCTCGAAGCCATCTTCCGCGGCGCCGGGTGGAACGTGATCAAGGTGGTGTGGGGGTCCCGTTGGGACGAGCTGCTGGCGCGCGACGTCGACGGCGTGCTGCTCAACAAGATGAACACCACCGTCGACGGCGAGTTCCAACGGCTCGCGGTCGAGTCTGGCGCCTACATCCGCGAGCACTTCTTCGGCCCCGATCCCCGGCTGCGGAAGCTCGTCGAGCACCTGTCCGACGACGACCTGCGCTGGCTCCCCCGCGGCGGCCACGACTACCGCAAGCTCTACGCGGCCTACCAGGCGGCGGTCGAGCAGGAGGGCGCCCCCACCGTCATCCTCGCCAAGACCATCAAGGGCTGGACGCTCGGGCCGTTGGTCGAGTCGCGCAACGCCACCCACCAGATCAAGAAGATGACGGCCGAGCAGTTCCGGGTCCTGCGGGAGCGCCTCTACCTGCAGGACGAGATCCCCGAGGAGGCCCTCGCCGACGGCGCCGAGCCGCCGTACTACCTCCCCGCCGAGGGCTCACCCGCGCTCGAGTACCTCCGCGAGCGACGCCGCGCGCTCGGCGGCCCGCTCCCGGCACGCACCACGCACGTGCGGCGTCCCCTCCCCCTTCCGAGCGACGACGTGTTCGCCGAGTTCGCGGCCGGGTCGGGCAAGCAGGAGGTGTCGACGACGATGGCCTTCACCCGGCTGCTGCGCGGCCTGTGCCGTGCGCCCGGGTTCGGGCCTCGGGTCGTGCCGATCATCCCCGACGAGGGCCGCACCTTCGGCATGGACGGCCTCTTCAGGGAGCTGGCCATCTACGCGCCGCACGGCCAGGCCTACGAGCCCGTCGACCACGACCTGCTCCTCTCCTACACCGAAGCGCGCAACGGGCAGATCATCGAGGAGGGCATCACCGAGGCGGGCGGCATGGCCAGCTTCACCGCGGCCGGCACGTCGTACGCCACGCGGGGCGTCCCCATGGTCCCCTTCTTCGCCTTCTACTCCATGTTCGGCTTCCAGCGCGTGGGCGACCTCATCTGGGCCGCGGCCGACGCCCGCACCCGTGGCTTCCTGCTCGGCGCCACCGCGGGCCGCACCACGCTCCTCGGCGAGGGCCTGCAGCACCAGGACGGGCACAGCCACGTGCTCGCCGCCACCGTGCCCCCGGTGCAGGCCTACGACCCCGCGTTCGCCTACGAGATGGCCGAGATCGTGCGCCACGGCATCCACCGCATGTACGGGCCCGACCCCGACGACGTGTTCTTCTACCTCACGCTCTACAACGAGAACTACGTCATGCCCCCGCAGCCCGACGCCTCGGCCGAGGGCATCGTCGAGGGCCTCTACCGCTGGGCCCCCGCGCCCGAGGGCGTGCCCGCCGCCGCCACGGTGCTCTTCTCGGGCACCGCCCACGGCGCGGCGCGGTTCGCCCAGGCCGAGCTCGCCGAGCGCTACGGCATCGGCATCGACCTGTGGAGCGCCACCTCGTACAAGCGGCTGCGCGAGGACGCCCTCGACGTCGACCGCTGGAACCGCCTGCACCCGGAAGAGGCCCGGCGCACCCCGCGCGTCACCGAGCTTCTCGCCGACACCCCGGGACCCGTCGTCGCCGTCACCGACTTCATGACGTTGGTCCCCGACCAGGTCGCCCGCTGGGTGCCCGCGCCGTTCCACGTCCTCGGCACCGACGGCTTCGGTCGCAGCGACACCCGCGAGGCGCTGCGCCGCTGGTTCGAGACCGACGGCCCCCACCTCGTGGTCGCGGTGCTCAGCGCGCTCACCGACGCCGGCGAGGCCAAGCCCGAACAGGTCAAGGACGCGATCGAGCACTACGACCTGGCCGGGGCGATCGACCGCGTCGACCCCGCCCGCTGACCCTCCCTCGCCCCACCCCACCCCACCCC
>JADGOP010000187.1 GCA_017882935.1 Actinomycetota bacterium | reverse complement strand
AGCCGGATCGGCTGGCAGGTCTGGGCGACGGAGCGGTTGATCGACGAGGCCCGAACCTTCCTGTTCCCCCTCTACGCCAGCCTGCTCACGCCGTGGTGGTTGCGCGCGCTCGGCACCAGGGTCGGCCGGGGCGTCGAGGCGTCCACGGTGCTGCTCCTGCCGAAGATGACCACCATCGGCGACGAGGCGTTCGTCGCCGACGACACGCTGATCGGCTCCTACGAGCTCGGCGGTGGCTGGCTGCGGATCGCCCGGGTCAAGGTCGGCAAGCGCGCCTTCCTCGGCAACTCGAGCATGACCGCACCCGGGCGGCGCCTGCCCAAGCGTGGTCTCGTGGCGGTGCTGTCGGCCACGCCCGAGAAGGCCAAGCCCGGGACGTCGTGGCTCGGCAGCCCCCCGGTCGAACTGCGACGCGCCGCCCGCAACACCGACGGCGGGCGCACCTACGCGCCGGCCACCCGCCTCAAGGTGGCGCGTGCCATCTGTGAGCTCGGCCGCCTGATCGCCCCCATCGTCACCTTCGCGCTCGGCACCGCAGTGGTGCTGGTCCTCGAGCAGCTGCTCGTCCGCCACGGGCTCGGCCCGACCGCGCTCCTCGGTGGGCCGGTCGTCATCGTCGCGGCCCTCGCCGCCGGGCTCGTGGCCACCCTCGCCAAGTGGCTCCTGGTGGGTCGTATCCGCGCCTCGGAGCACCCCCTGTGGAGCTCGTTCGTGTGGCGCAACGAGGTCGCCGACACCTTCGTGGAGATGGTCGCGGCGCCGTGGTTGCTGCTGCCCACGTCGGGGACGCCGGTGCTCACGTTCTGGCTGCGCTCCGTGGGCGCCCGCATCGGCCGGGGGGTCTGGTGCGAGAGCCACTGGCTCCCCGAGGCCGACCTCGTCACGCTCGGCGTGGGGGCCACCGTGAACCGGGGTTGTGTGGTGCAGACCCACCTGTTCCATGATCGGATCATGAGCCTCGACCGGGTCACGCTCGCCGAGGGGTCCACGCTCGGCCCGCACGGCGTGATCCTCCCGGCGGCCAGCCTCGGGGCCTCGACCACCGTCGGGCCGTCGTCGCTCGTGATGCGCGGCGACACCGTGCCCGCGGCGAGCCGCTGGACCGGCAACCCCATCGCCCCCTGGGCGCCGATCCGGGCCCGCCAGCCATGACCCGGGCGCTCGGCGACGGGACCGACAGCTACCTGCCCGACCACGGCGACCGGAGCTACTCCGTCGACCGCTACGACCTCGACCTCGACTACCGGGTCGAGGGCAACCACCTCACGGGCCGGGCAGCCATCGCGCTCACGACCAACACCCGCGTCGGCGTCGTCACCTTCGACCTCGCCACGCTGCGCGTGCAGAAGATCACCGTCAACGGCCGCCGCCCCGCGCGCTACGTCCACCGGTCCGGCAAGCTCAAGGTCACGCTCGCCTCGGAGGTGCGCGCCGGCACCGAGCTGCGCGTCGAGGTGCACTACGCCGGGCGGCCCCGGCCCATCAACGGGACCTGGGGCGAGGTGGGCTGGGAGGAGCTGCGCGACGGCGTGATCGTGGCCGGCGAGCCCAACGGGGCGCCGTCGTGGTTCCCCTGCAACGACCGGCCCGACGACAAGGCCGCCTACACCATCACCGTCACCACCGACTCCGCCTACCACGTGGTCGCCAACGGGACCCTCGCCGAGCGACGCGTGCGGGCGAGCCGCACCACGTGGGTCCACGACCAGCCCGAGCCCATGGCCACCTACCTCGCCACCGTCCAGATCGGCCGCTACGAGCCCGTCGTCGTGGCGTCGCGCCCGGTGCCGCAGTACGCGGCCATCCCGTCACGGCTGCGCCGCAACTTCCACGTCGACTTCGGCCGCCAACCGGAGATGATGGCGCTCTTCGAGGAGCAGTTCGGCCCCTACCCGTTCCGGTCCTACGGGATCGTGGTCACCGACGACCCCCTCGAGATCCCGTTGGAGGCACAGGGCCTCTCCGTGTTCGGGGCGAACCACGTCGACGGGCGCAACAGCTTCGAACGACTCGTGGCGCACGAGCTGGCGCACCAGTGGTTCGGCAACAGCCTCACGGTGGCCCGGTGGCGCGACGTGTGGCTGCACGAGGGGTTCGCCTGCTACGCCGAGTGGCTCTGGTCGGAGCGGGCCGGCGGCTCGTCGGCCGACGAGCACGCCCGCACGGCCTGGCGACGGTTGCGGACGTTGCGCCAGGACCTCGTCATCGCCAACCCCGGCCCCGAGCTGATGTTCGACGACCGGCTGTACAAGCGCGGCGCCCTCACCCTGCACGCGCTGCGGCTCAGGCTCGGCGAGAAGCGGTTCTTCGACGCCCTGCGGTCCTGGGTGGCCGCGCACCGCTACGGCTCGGTGACCACCGCCGGGTTCACCGCCGTGATGGCCGGCACCGACGCCGACACGGTCGAGCTGCTCGACGCCTGGCTCCACCGGCCCGAGCTCCCGCCTCTTCCCCACGCGCGCTGACCACCGACGGCGGCACGCTCACGCCCCGTCGAGCAACCACGAGCCGTCGACGAGCCGGATGTCGGGAGCGGCTCCACCGACCACCGCCACGGCCCCGGCGAGCCCGGCACCCAACGCGAGGTCGGCGAGGTGCACCGGCCCGCCGCCCGACGCGTCGACGCGCCACGCCACCAGCTCCGGCGGGGCGAACGGGGCCGACACCTCCACGTCGCTCGGCGCGGCCACCAGGCCGTGGCCCGTGGCCTTCAGCACCGCCTCCTTGCGGGCCCAGAGCACCGCTCGCCCGCTCGACCGGCGGTCGTCGGGCAGGTCGGCCACGGCACCCTGTTCGCCGGGCGCCAGGGCCACCGCGTCGAACCCCTCGAAGTCCACGGCGGACTCGACCTCCGCGTCGACACCGACCGGGCCGAGCCGGGTCACCGCCACCACGACCACCTTGCCCGCCGACCGCGACAGGCTCACGTGCACCGCCGGGTCGCCGCCCTCGAGGTGCGGCTTGCCGTGCGGGCCACCGCAGGTCAGGCACGTCGCACCCAGCACGAGGTCTTCGGGTGCCTGGCCCGTCCACGCCGCCCCCACCAGCCGGAGCAGGGCGTGCGCGGTGGCGTAGGCCGCCCGGTCGGCCTCGCGGCGGAGGCGGTCCAGCCGGTCGCGCTCCTCCGGCCCGAGCAACCCCTCCAGGTCCGCGGCCGCTCTCGGTCGGGCCTGGACCACGTCGACCCGCACCGGGTCGCCTTCACCTCCGAGCACCCGCCGATGGTGGCAGATCCCGCGGGCGGCGCGCGGCCGAGCGGGCGGCCCGAGATGGGACGATGATGGACCATGGCACTGGATCGGGTGGTCGAGCAGGAGCGCAAGTACGACGTCGACGCCGCTGCCACCGTGCCTGTGCTCGACGGCGTCGCCGGCATCGTCCGCGTCGGGGCCCCACGCACGACGTCGCTCGACGCGGTGTACTTCGACACGTCCGACCTCAGGTTGGCGGCGAGCGCCATCACCCTGCGCCGGCGTCACGGCGGCGACGACGCGGGCTGGCACCTCAAGCTGCCCGTCGCGACCGATCGAAAGGAGGAGGTCCGGCTACCGCTCGGCGCCGACCGGGACCGCGTCCCCGGTCCGCTGCACGAGCTGGTCCGCTCGGAAGCCCGCGACCACCCGCTCGGCCCGGTCACCCGGATCCGCAACGAGCGGGTCGAGCACCCCCTTCTCGGCAGCGACGACGTCGTGCTCGCGGTGCTGTGCGACGACCACGTCACCACCGAGTCGCTCGGCACCGAGCGCATCCGCGCCCAGGGATCCGACGGCGGGACGCCGCCGAGCCAGTCGTGGCGGGAGTGGGAGGTCGAGCTGGTCACGGGCGAACCGAAGCTGCTCGACCTGGTCGAGCCCCGCTTGCACCGGGCCGGCGCGACCCCCGCACCGGGGGCGTCGAAGCTGGCACGGGCCCTCGGCACCGGGCCCCGACGCCCGCCCCTGCGTGGCGCCCCGCACCGCCCGAACCGGTCCCCGGCGGGCGACCTGGCCCTCCGCTACCTCTTCGAGCACCGCTCCCGCCTCCACGACGCCGACCGTCGCATGCGCTCCGGCGACCCCGAGGGCGTGCACGACGTGCGGGTCGCCAGCCGACGGCTCCGTTCCGCGCTCGCCACGTACCGCACGCTCTTCGAGCCGGGGAGCGTCGACGAGCTGCGCGGGGAGCTCAAGTGGATCGGTGGGCAGCTCGGCCAAGCCCGCGATGCCGAGGTGCTCCGGGAGCGCCTCCTCAGCGAGGCGGCCGACGCCGCACCCCACCACGACGGCGCCGTCGCGATCATCGACGACGAGCTCTCCGCCACGCAGCGCGCCGGGCGTGAGGCTGCGCTCTCGGCGGTCGGTTCCACGCGCTACTTCCGCCTCCTCGACGCCCTCGACGAGCTCATCGCCGAGCCACCGTTCACCCCGTTGAGCGGCCGGCGCGCCGACAAGGTCGTGCCGCATCTACTGAAGCGCGACCGGTCGAAGGTCGCGCGGCTCGCACGGGGGGCACTCGCCGCCACGTCTCCCGACGAGCGCGACCACGCGCTGCACGAGGCCCGCAAGGCGGCCAAGCGGCTGCGCTACGCGGCCGAGTCCGCCACGCCGCTCGCCCCCCGTCGGGGTCGTCGCCTCGCCCGGGCGTCGATGGCGTTGCAGGACCTGCTCGGCGGGCACCAGGACTCGGTCGTGGCCAGGCTCTTCCTCGAGCAGCTGGCCGCGAGCGGCATCTCGGTGGAGGCCGCGTTCACGCTGGGCCAGCTCCACGGCCTGGAGCAGGAGCGTGCCCACAACACCGAACGCGCCTTCTCCGATGCCTGGCGGCGCGTGCCCCGGGTCCACCCGAAGCGCTGGCGCTGAGGTCAGCCGGGTGGCGCGGCGTCGAGCAGGCCGCGTGCGAACGCCGCCTGACCGGCGTGCTGGATGTCGTCGTCGGCGATGCTCACCAACCGCACCCCGAGCGTGACCGGCGGGTCCCAGCGCTCGTCGACGACGCGTTCGAGGTCTGACGGGGCAACGCCCTGCAGGAACGTGTTGGTGCGTGAGGCCACCGCCGCGTAGTACTCGAGCAGCACGCCTGCGCTGTCCGGCCGGACGGCAGCGACCTCGTCGGCCGTGTGCCCGTAGCCGGTGTTGTCCGGGTCGGGCTCGAGGCCGAACCGGTGTGCCCAGGGGCCGGTGACCCACTCCTGCTCCCCGTCGAGCAGCTGGGCCACGTGGTGGTCCTGGACGCGCGTGAGGTGCCACACCAGCCAGCCGACCGAGTTCGTGCCGGGCACGACCGGTCGCGACAGCGCCGCCGCGTCGAGCCCGTCGACCGCGTCGGCGACGTGCTCGGTGACGCGGCCGAACAGTTCGATCAACAGCTCGTGGACGTCCACCCGTGCCTCCGATCAGGGCCTGGCGTCGGCGGGCAGGTCCCGACCGGCCACCACGATGATGGCGCCGCCGGGCGCGCACCGCCACCCCGCGGCCGCTGTCACGACGCACGTCTACGGTGACGTGCAATGATGCCGGTCGCACGTGCGACCGAAGAGGAGGCAGCGTGTGCATCGGACCCGTC
>JADGOP010000010.1 GCA_017882935.1 Actinomycetota bacterium | reverse complement strand
CGAGGTAGCGGCGGAGCTCGGCGTGGACCTCGGCGAGGAAGCGCAGGAACGCCGGGTCGTCGGCCAGGGCGTCGAGGCGATCGCGACCGACCAGCCCCAGCAGCCGCACCGGGTCGTGGACGGTGGCGTCCCAGGCATCGGGATCGACCCAGCGGAAGAGGTCGCGGGTCTGCGCGTCCCAGGCCCACCGGAGGTTGACGGCGAGCTCCTCGAGAGCCGCGAGCTCCTCGGGGAGGCGGGGACGGACGGTGAAACTGCGGAGGGCCTTCACGTCCGGCGACGGTAGTGCGGCCACTCGCCCGGTGGTTCCGGGGAACCGTGAAGTCCGCGAGAACAACTCTCCGACTCGGGTCGGGCGGGTCGGGACCACACGCGGCAGCGCCCGCCCGGCACGCCCCGCCGCGTGCCATGACCTGGTCCGTCTGCTAGCGATGGAGGGGATGCTCGGACGACTCGTGATCGACAACGTGCGGCCCCGCACCCTCACGGGTCGCTACCCGGCGAAGGCCGCCGTCGGTGATCGCGTGCCCGTCACGGCCTGGATCCACCGCGAGGGCCACGACCTCCTGGCCGGCCGGGTGTGGTGGCGGCCCTGCACCCCCGATGCCGCCTGGCGCCACGCGCCGCTCGCCGACGACGGCAACGACGAGTGGTCGGCGTGGTTCGAGCCCACCGTGGTCGGCCGGCACGAGTTCGCCGTCGAGGCCTGGGCCGACCACTTCGCGACGTGGGCGCACGACCTGCGCATCCGGGCCGACGCGGGCGACGACCTCGAGCTCGAGCTCGAGGAGGGCGCCCGGCTCATCGCGCGCCTCGCGGCCCGGCTGCCACCCGCCGCGGCGGCACCCACGGCACCCGTCGCCGATGCCGGCGCGCCCACCCGCCACGAACGGCTCGCCGAGGCCGCGGCCACGTTGCGCCGCACCAGCTGTGCCGAGCCGGTCCGCGTGGCCGCCGGGCTCGACCCCGACGTGGCCGCCATCCTGCGCGACGTCCCCGACCCGTTCGACCGTGTGCTCACCGAGCCGCAGCCGCTCTGGGTCGACCGACCCCGGGCGCGCCGCAGCGCCTGGTACGAGCTGTTCCCCCGCTCCGAGGGCGGGCTGCAGGGCGCCCGCAAGCGCCTGCCGGCGGTCGCCGACATGGGCTTCGACGTGGTCTACCTGCCGCCGGTCCACCCCATCGGCACCACCGCCCGCAAGGGCCCGGGCAACACCCTGGTCGCGGGGCCCGACGACCCAGGCAGCCCCTGGGCCATCGGCGCGGCGGCCGGTGGCCACCTGGCGATCGAGCCCCGCCTCGGCACGCTCGACGACTTCGACGACTTCGTGGCCGACGCCGCGGCCAACGGCCTCGAGGTCGCCCTCGACTACGCGCTGCAGTGCTCGCCCGACCATCCGTGGGTGCACGAGCATCCCGAGTGGTTCCACCGTCGTCCCGACGGGTCCATCCGCTACGCCGAGAACCCGCCGAAGAAGTACCAGGACATCTACCCGCTCAACTTCTGGCCGCAGCAGCCCGGCGGCGAGCCCGACGACGACGCGCAGGCCGCGCTCTGGTCGGCGTGCAAGGGCATCCTCGACCACTGGATCGGCCACGGCGTCCGCATCTTCCGCGTCGACAACCCGCACACCAAGCCGATGGCGTTCTGGGAGTGGCTGCTGCCGGCGGTGCAGCGTGACCACCCCGACGTGCTCTTCCTGGCAGAGGCCTTCACCACCCCGAAGGTCATGGCGAAGCTGGCCGAGGTGGGCTTCACCCAGAGCTACTCGTACTTCACGTGGCGCCACAGCAACGAGGAGCTCACCGCCTACCTCGACGAGCTGGCGCACGGTCCCACCGTCGACTACCTCCGCCCCAACTTCTGGCCCAACACCCCCGACATCCTCGGCGGGGTGCTGCGCCACGGCAGCCGCGCGGCCTTCCAGCTGCGCCTGGTGCTGGCCGCGCTGCTGGCGCCGAACTGGGGCCTCTACAGCGGCTACGAGCTGTGCGAGAACGAGCCGGCGTCGCCCGAGAACGAGGAGTACGCCCACTCCGAGAAGTACGAGATCAAGCACCGCGACTGGGACGACCCCGCCTCGCTCGCGCCGTTCATCACCACGGTGAACGGGGTGCGGCGCGCCCACCCGGCGTTCGCCGAGCTGCGCTCGATCCGCTTCCACCACGCCGACAACGGGGCGCTGCTCGTGTTCTCCAAGACCGACGCCCACGGCGCCGACCCGGTGCTGGTGGTGGTCAACCTCGACCCCGACGGCGCCCAGGCCGCCACCCTGGGCCTCGACCTCGCTGCGCTCGGGCTGCCCTGGGACGCCGACCTCCGGGTCCGCGACGAGCTCACCGGCGACGAGTTCACCTGGCACGGTCCCAACCCGTGGGTGCGCCTCGACCCCGCGGTGCAGGTCGCCCACGTGCTCGCGATCGAGCCCGCATGACGCTCATCATCCCGCCCGGTCCGGGACGACGGCCGCTCGACGACGATCCCCGCTGGTACCAGACCGCGGTCTTCTACGAGGTGCTGGTCCGCGGGTTCGCCGACTCCAACGGCGACGGCACCGGCGACATCCGTGGCGTCATCGACCGGCTCGACTACCTCGAGTGGCTCGGCGTCGACTGCGTTTGGCTGCTCCCCTTCTACTCGTCGCCCCTGCGCGACGGCGGCTACGACATCTCCGACTTCTTCAGCGTGCTGCCCGAGTACGGCTCGGTCGACGACGCCGCAGAGCTCATCGAGCAGTGCCACGAGCGCGGCATCCGCATCATCGCCGACATGGTGATGAACCACACCTCCGACGCCCACCCCTGGTTCCAGGAGTCGCGCCAGGACCGCACCAACCCCAAGGCCGACTGGTACGTGTGGTCCGACGACGACCAGCGCTACCCCGAGGCGCGGATCATCTTGGTCGACACCGAGGCCTCGAACTGGACCTGGGACAACCAGCGCGAGCAGTACTACTGGCACCGCTTCTTCCACCACCAGCCCGACCTCAACTACGACAACCCCGCCGTGGCCGACGCCATGCTCGACGTGGTCCGCTTCTGGCTGCGGCTGGGCCTCGACGGGTTTCGCCTCGACGCGGTGCCCTACCTGTTCGAGCGCGAGGGCACCAACGGCGAGAACCTGCCGGAGACGCACGACTACCTGCGGCGCGTGCGCAAGGCGGTTGACGACGAGTTCCCCGGGAAGGTGCTGCTCGCCGAAGCCAACCAGTGGCCGGCCGACGTCGTCGACTACTTCGGCGAGGGCGACGAGTGCCACATGTGCTTCCACTTCCCGCTGATGCCCCGCATGTACATGTCGGTGCGGCGCGAGCAGCGCTACCCGATCACCGAGGTCCTGGCCAACACGCCGGCGATCCCCGACAAGGCCCAGTGGGGGCTGTTCCTGCGCAACCACGACGAGCTGACGCTCGAGATGGTGAACGACGAGGAACGCGACTACATGTACAGCGAGTACGCCAAGGACCCGCGCATGAAGCGCAACGTCGGCATCGCCCGGCGCCTGTTCCCGCTGCTCGACAACGACCGACGCGTGGCCGAGCTGTTCCACGCCCTGCTGTTCTCGCTCCCGGGGAGCCCGATCCTCTACTACGGCGACGAGATCGGCATGGGCGACAACATCTACCTGGGCGACCGCGACGGCGTGCGCACCCCCATGCAGTGGTCGCCCGACCGCAACGGCGGCTTCTCCCGGGCCGACTTCGCGCAGCTGTACCTGCCGCCGCTCATGGACCCCGTCTACGGCTACGAGGCGGTCAACGTCGAGGCCGGGCTGCGCAACCCGAGCTCCTTCCTGCACTGGGTGCAGCGGATGCTCCACGTTCGGCGCGAGCACGCGGTGTTCGGCACCGGCACGTTCGAGGTGCTCGGCGTCGAGAACCCGTCGGTGCTCGCCTTCCTGCGGCGTCGCCAGTCGACCGACGGCGAGCCCGACGACATCGTGCTGTGCGTCAACAACCTCAGCCGCTTCAGCCAGCCGGCCGAGATCCTGCTCACCGAGCTCGCCGGCATGGTGCCCACCGAGCTGCAGGGTCGGGTGCCGTTCCCGCCCATCGGCGAGCTGCCCTACTTCGTCACCCTCCCCGCCTACGGCTTCTACTGGTTCGTGCTGCAGTCGCTCCCCGACGAGACCGAGTCGTGAACGGCACGGCCGGCCGAGACGGGAGGGCGGCGCCATGATCGACGTCGCCACGCTCGAACGGCTGCTGCCCGACTTCATGGTCCGCCAGCGCTGGTACGGCTTCGGCGACGTGCGGCCCGAGCGCGTCGAGGTCACCGAGTTCGAGGTGTGGCGCGACTCGTGGCCCGGGCTCGTCTGGGCGCTCGCCCGCCCCGTGTTCGCCGCTGCCGACGCCGAGACCGACGCCCGCTTCCAGGTGCTCGTCGGGCTGCGCTCGATCGACGAGTACATGCACTTCCTCGACGGCAAGGGCCGCTCGTTGCTCGGCGACGTGGCAACCGGGGCCGGTGAGGCCCTGGCCTACGACGCGCTCGTCGACGGTGAGCTGGCGCTCGAGATCGTCCGCCGCATCGCCCCGGACTTCCCCGCCAACGCCGTGCGGCCCCTCCCCGTCGACCAGACCAACACCTCCATCGTCGTCGACGACTCCGCCATCCTCAAGGTCTTCCGCCGCATCAGGTCGGGCGCCAACCCCGATGCCGAGCTGCCCCGACGCCTGTGGGACGTGGGCTTCCAGCAGACCCCCGAGCCCATCGCCGAGTGGCGGCGCGGCGACGACGACCTCGCGGTGCTGCGGCGCTTCCTGTCGAGCGGCACCGACGGCTTCGTGCTGGCCCTCACCTCGCTGCGCGACCTCTACTCGTCGCGCCTGCAGCCGGAGCAGTGCGGTGGCGACTTCGCTCCGGAAGCGCGCCGGCTGGGCGAGGTCACGGCGTCGCTGCACACCTCCCTGGCGCAGGCGTTCGGCAGCGCGCCCGGCGACGCGACCGCCTGGACCGAGGGCCTGGCCGACGACGTCACCCGAGTCGCGGTGCCGGGCATCTCGCCCGACGAGCTGGTCGTACGGGTGCGCCAGCTGGTCGGCCACGCCGGTGCCGACGTCGGCGCGGCCGTGCGCATCCACGGCGACTTCCACCTGGGCCAGACGATGCGCACCGACTCGGGCTGGTTCCTGCTCGACTTCGAGGGCGAGCCCTCACGTCCCCTCGACGAACGGGTGCTGCCGGCGTCGCCCCTGCGCGACGTGGCGGGGATGATGCGCTCGTTCCACTACGCGGCCGACGTGGCGCTCGCCGAGCGGGGCGACGACGTCGACACCGAGCTGCACTCGCTCGCCGCGGCCTGGGAGGCGCGGGCCCGCACCGCGTTCCTCGACGGCTACCGCGCCGCCATCGCCGGGCCCGAGCCTCTGGTGCCGACCGAGCCCACCGCGTTCGCCTCGCTGCTGCGGGCGTTCGAGCTCGCGAAGGCGGTGTACGAGGTGGGCTACGAGGTGGCCCACCGGCCCGAGTGGGTCGACATCCCGCTCGAGGCCGTCCAACGGCTGTTGAGCCCACCGCTGTGAGCCCGGGCCGCAAGCGCACCCGCCCGCCGCAGGGCGCCGAGCCGCCGGCTCCGCCCGAGCAGTCCGAGCAGTCCGAGCCGTCGCCCGAGCCGACCGTCGGTGACCTCGACCTGTACCTCTTCAACGAGGGCCGCCACCGTCAGCTGTGGCGCATGCTCGGCGCGCACGAGCGGACCCACCAGGGCGTCGAGGGCGTGTCGTTCGCGGTGTGGGCGCCGGCGGCCCGGGCCGTCGCGGTCGTGGGCGACTTCAACGACTGGGATGCAGGCCGCACCCGCCTGCGCGCGCTCGGCAGCTCCGGCGTGTGGGAGGGCTTCGCGCCGGGTGCGGTCGCCGGGCAGCGCTACAAGTTCGAGATCACGGGCGCCGATGGCATCGTTCGCCTCAAGGCCGACCCCATGGCGCGCGCCACCGAGCTCCCACCGGCCACCGCCAGCGTCGTCGAGGCCAACCGCCACGTCTGGGGCGACGAGGCCTGGCTCACCGCCCGCGCCACCACCGATCAGATCGACCGGCACCTGTCCGCCTACGAGTTGCACCTCGCGTCGTGGCGGCGGGTGGTCGACCAGTCGACCGGGCCCGACGGGCGGCCACTCACCTACGCCGAGGCCGCCGAGGCCCTCGCCGACCACGTCACCTCGCTGGGCTTCACGCACGTCGAGCTCATGCCCGTGGCCGAGCACCCCTTCGGCGGGTCGTGGGGCTACCAGGTCACCAGCTACTACGCACCCACCGCGCGCCACGGCACCCCCGACGACTTCCGGGCGTTCGTCGACGTGCTCCACCAGCGCGGCGTGGGCGTCATCGTCGACTGGGTGCCGGCGCACTTCCCCAAGGACGAGTGGGCGCTGGCCCGCTTCGACGGCACCGCGCTCTACGAGCACGCCGACCCACGCCAGGGCGAGCACCCCGACTGGGGCACCCTCGTGTTCAACTTCGGCCGCACCGAGGTCCGCAACTTCCTGGTGGCCAACGCCCTCTACTGGTTCGAGGAGTTCCACATCGACGGGCTGCGCGTCGACGCGGTGGCCTCGATGCTGTACCTCGACTACTCGCGCGAGCCGGGGGAGTGGATCCCCAACCCACACGGCGGCAACGAGAACCTCGACGCCATCGCGTTCCTGCAGGAGACCAACACCGAGGTGCACGCCGCACATGCGGGGGTGCTCACCATCGCCGAGGAGTCCACCGCCTGGCCCGGCGTGAGCCGTCCGGTGCACCACGGCGGGCTGGGGTTCACCCACAAGTGGAACATGGGCTGGATGCACGACACGCTGCGCTACTTCGCACGGGACCCCATCCACCGCCGCTACCACCAGCACGACCTCACGTTCGGGCTGATGTACGCGTGGAGCGAGAACTTCGTGCTGCCCCTCAGCCACGACGAGGTGGTGCACGGCAAGGGCTCGCTCATCGGCAAGATGCCCGGCGACGAGTGGCAGCGCTTCGCCAACCTGCGCGCGCTGCTCGGCCTCATGTGGGCCCACCCCGGCAAGCAGCTGCTGTTCATGGGCGGTGAGATCGCCCAGGAGCGCGAGTGGAACCACGACCGGAGCATCGACTGGCACCTGCTCGACCAGCCGCGCCATGCCGGTGTGCGCGACCTCGTGGCCGACCTCAACCGGGTGCAACGTGACGAGCGGGCGCTGTGGGCCGACGACTTCGGGCCGGCGGGCTTCCGCTGGATCGCGGCCGACGACACCGCCCGGGCCGTGCTGTCGTTCCTCCGCCTCGACCCCACCGGTGGCGGTCGGGCCGTGGTGTGCGTGGCCTCGCTCATGCCCACCGTGCACCAGGGCTACCGGGTCGGCGTCCCGCACGGCGGGGCCTGGGAGACGCTCCTCGCCACCGACGACCAGCGCTACGGCGGCAGTGGCATCGTGCCCGGGATCGTCGAGGCCGTCGCCGAGCCCTGGCACGGCTTCGACCACTCGCTCGAGCTCACCCTGCCGCCGCTCGGCGTGGTCTGGCTCGCCCCGTCACACTGACTCCGGCTCCGCCTCCGTGGCTTCGCCATCCGGCTCGGGCGCACGGCGCTGGTCAGGCGTCGGGGGTGGCGTGGTCGGTGATCCACTGCGCCATGCCGGGGGTGGGGAAGCGCAGGGCGCGGCCGTCGGCGTAGAGCGTGCCCTTCTGCAGCAACCGGTCACGGAGGTACGACACCGCCGAGGGCTCGGCGCCGAGCAGCCGGGCCACGTCACCGCCCGTCGCCTCGCCGGTGCGACCCAACAGGTCGGCGACCGCGGCGAGGTACTCCTGCTGGCGCGGTGAGGCATCGTCCCAGCGGGCCTGGTAGAGCCCCGCGGCGAGGTCGGCGTGGGCGCGGGGCAGGGCGGCGCGGGCGTGGTCGAGCGTGATCTCGGGTGCGCCGAACGACTCTCGCCAGGCGTAGTGCCCGAGGACCTGGACGGCGTAGGGGTAGCCACCCGACGTGGCGGCGAGAAGGTCGAGCGCGGCGGGGGAGATGGAACGCCCGGCCTGCGCCGCCGGCTCGGCCAGGGCGCGGGCCGTGTCGCGCTCGTCGAGCAGCCCGATCTCGTACCAGGCCGCCCGCTCGAGGTAGGTGACCGAGCGGCGGGGGCTGCGCACCGACGGCAGGCCGGCGAGCGCGACGACGAGCGGCCAGTCGTCGGGCGTGCGCTCCTGGAGCGTGGCCGCGAAGCCGGCCAGCTCGCGGTGCGAGGCCAGCTGCACCTCGTCGACGGTGAGGACCAGCCCCGACTCGCGGGCCAGCGCGGCGTCGACGGCCCGGTGCAGGGCATCGCCGAGCGAGGCGTGCCTGACGGGCTCCGGGGCGCGCCTGCGCAAGGTGAGCTCGGCCCCGACTCCCGCGAGCCGGGCGCGCACCGTGGCCGTGTCGACCTCGAACCGTGGCCCGGGTGGGGCGTCGGTGAGCACCGCGGCGGCCTCGAGCAGCCGTCCGGCCAGCAGGTCGGTGAACGGCTCGTGCGGCCGCACCTCGACGTGCACCGTGAGCCACCCGAAGCGCTCGGCCGCCAGGTCGGCAACCCGCGTGAGGACCACCGTCTTGCCGACGCCCCGCGAGCCCACCACCACCAGCGGCCGGGGGGTGCGGGCGTCGAGAGCGGCCTGCTCGAGGGCGTCGACCGCGCCGTCGATCACGTCGTCGCGGCCGGCCAGGAGCAGCGGGGCCTGGTTGAAGCCGGGCCGGTAGGGGTTGGGGAGCCGGGCCACGGCTCGACGCTAGCGGTGTCGAGCAGCTCTAGCAACATTCGTGCTTTTCGAGCAGAATCGAGCAGATCGGGGGCAGGCTTGCCGGGACCGCGACATCTGAGGAGCGGTGGTGCCCCGGTAGGGTCGTCTGCCGTGACCGACGCCGCCGTACGCACCTGCTACCGCCACCCCGGCACCGCCGCGGGCGTGGTCTGCCAGCGCTGCGACCGGCCCATCTGCCCACAGTGCATGAACCAGGCGTCCGTCGGGTTCCACTGCCCCGAGTGCGCGCGCACCGGCAGCCAGAAGGTCGTCCGGGGCGCCAGTCCCGTGCTGGGCCGCCCCGTCGTGACGCTGAGCCTCATCGTGCTGAACGTGGTGGTCTGGGGTGTCGCGCAGGTGCTGGGTGGTGGCGCCAGCCTCCTCGACACCCCGCAGAAGGCCATCGCCTACGGCGGCCTCTTCGCCAGCGGCGTCCGGGCCACCCCGGCCGGGCAGCCCATCGGCCACCTCATGGGGGTGGCCCACGGCGAGAGCTACCGCCTCCTCACCGCGGGCTTCCTGCACGTGGGCATCATCCACCTGGCCATGAACATGTGGGCGCTCTGGATCCTGGGTCAGGTGACCGAGCAGGCCCTCGGCCGCAGCCGCATGGTGATGGTGTACTTCGTGTCGCTGTTCGCCGGCTCCTTCGGCGCGCTGCTGCTGGCACCGCAGCGTCCGGCGGTGGGGGCGTCGGGGGCCATCTTCGGCCTCCTGGGCGGGCTGCTCGTGGTGGCCCGGGCCCGTGGCATCCGGTTGCGCGACACCGGGCTGCTGCCGGTGCTGGGGATCAACCTCGTCATCACCTTCACGCTCTCCAGCTACATCTCTGTGGGCGCCCACATCGGCGGGCTCATCGGCGGGGCGCTGGCGGCGTTCATCCTCGTCGACGTCTTCGAACGGGTCCCCGCGCTGCAGTCGCGCGGCCAGACACCCGCCCAACGTCGCCGCACCGACGGGGTCGCCGGGGTGGTGAGCGTGCTGCTGATCCTCGCGTTCGTCATCGGGTCCATCGCGGTCGCCAACCGCGCGGCAAACTCGGTGCCGATCGGGTGGTTCCTCTGATCGCAGCCCGTGGGCTCAGGCGCCCTCCACGGCGGCCTTGAGCGACTGCAGGTTCTTCTTCCACACGCGTCGGAGCACCGGCTTGCCCGCGAACGCCCCGACCGGACCGCCGAGCCACCACGGGAAGTGCAGCTGCTCGGTCCAGGTGAAGCGGGCCCGGTCGCCCCGCCGCCGTTCGAGGCTGAAGCGGCCTTCGCCGGTGATGAGGCCCACGTGGCGCACGCCCATGGCCTTGCGGGGCACCCACTCGGTGACCTCCATGCGGTCGGTCAGCCGGAAGGGCCCGACCGCGGTGTCGCAGTCGAACGTGGTGCCCACGCCATGGTGACGGCGACTGGTGAAGCGGATCGCCCGGGCGTCGGTCATCCAGTCGACGTGGTGCTCGATGTGCTCGAGGTGCGACCACACCACCGAGGGCGGCGCGTCGATGACGGTGTGGACCCGGATGCGCGCCATGGGGTCACGGTACGCCGATCAGCGCAGGGTGGCTGCGGCGTCCTCGGGGGCCACGATGTTGATGAGCACGCCGGTGCCCTGCTCGAACCCCACCACGCTCGCCACGCGGGGCAGCACGTGGACGTGCCAGTGGAACTCGTCGTCGTGGTGGTGCGGCAGGGTGTGGAACACGAGGTTGTAGGCGAGGTCGTCGACGCGCGTGCGCAGCTTGTCGAGGCAGTCGCGCAGGGCCCGCCCGACCGCCACCAGGTCGCCCGGCTTGGCGTCGGTGATGTGGCCCTCGTGGGCCTTCGGCAGGGCGAGCATCTCGTACGGCGTGCCGGACCAGAACGGGCACACCACCAGCGCGTGCTCGTCCTCGTGGACGACCCGCCAGCCGGCGTCGACCTCGGCCTCGATCATGGTGCACAGCAGACAGGACCCGGCGAAGCGGCGGAACCCCGCCTCCTCCTCGGCCACCTCGCCCGGCACGAACGGGATGCCCAGCAGCTGCCCGTGGGGGTGGCGCAGCGAGGCGCCGGCCTCGCGCCCGTGGTTGACGATGGCCTGGCTGTAGCGGACCCCGGGCCGGCGGGCGTGCACCTCGAGGCGGTCGCGGATGGCGGCCATGACGAGGCCCACCTGCGCGTCGTCGAGGTCGGCGAAGGTGGCCTCGTGGTCGGGGGTGAGCACCAGCACCTCGTGGATGCCGCTGGCGGGCGCCTGGCGGAACACCGGCCCGAGGTTGGTGACGGCCATGGGCTCGTCGCCGGAGAACGCGGGGTAGCGGTTGGGGACCACCCGCAGCAGCCATGAGCCCTCGGCCCCGTAGGTCTCGAGCGCCGGCGGCGTGGCCTCCTCGTTGCCCGGACAGAAGGGACACGGCCGGTTCGGGTCGGCTTCGACCGGCAGCCGGGTGGGCGTGAACTCACCCGGGCGGGCGGCGCGCTCGGTGGCCACCGTGACCCAGCGACCCGTGAGCGGGTTGAGGCGGAGCTCGCTCATCGGGACCTCACGGGGATGCGACACATGCGGTGCATGCTACGGCGCCCGTGCCGGCCCCGGGGGACGCGGCGCACACGACCGCGCGTGGCCGGCGCCGGCCGACCGGCTGGTGCGGGGCAACCAGCTGCAGCCGCGCCGGGCGCCGGCCGTACCCTGGGGAGATGTCCGCCTACCTCGATCACGCGGCCACCACGCCCGTGCGACCCGAGGCCGCGGCCGCGCTTGCCGAGGTGACGGCCCGTGACCTGGGCAACCCGTCGGGGAGCCACCGCTCGGCGCAGGCGGCGCGGCGGCTGCTCGACGACGCCCGCGACACCATGGCCGAGCTGCTGGGCGCGCGTCCGGGCGAGGTGGTCTTCACGTCGGGCGGCACCGAGGCCGACAACCTGGCGCTGGCCGGCGTCCCCGCGGCCCGCCCGGGTCGCGTCGTCTGCGCGTCGACCGAGCACCACGCCGTGCTCGAGCCGGCGCTCGCGGCGGGAGCCACCGTGGTCGGCGTGCTGCCCGACGGGTCGCTCGACCCCGCCGCGCTCGCTGCCGCCCTCGACGACACCGTCACGCTGGTGTCGGTGATGCTCGTCAACAACGAGACGGGCGTGGTGCACGACCTCGAGCGCGTGGCGGAGGTGCTGGCCGAGCGCGCGCCGCAGGCGTCGCTGCACACCGACGCGGTGCAGGCCTTCGCGTGGCTCGACGTCGCCGGGCTCGCCGCTCCCGCGCAGCTCGTCTCGGTCAGCGGTCACAAGTTCGGCGCGCCGGCAGGCGTCGGCGTGCTCGTGGTCCGTGAGGGCACGCCGCTCCGCGCCCAGCTGCTCGGCGGCGGCCAGGAGCGCGAGCGGCGCAGCGGCACGCCGAACGTGGCCGGGGCGGTGGCGCTGGCCACGGCCGCGCGCTCGGCAGTCGACGACCGCAAGGCCCTGGTCGACCGCGCGGGCCCCTGGCGCGACCGCCTCGTCGCCGGCATCGCCGCGGCCGTTCCCGGCACCCACGAGTCGGCCGTCGCCGGCACCCCGGGCCCTGCGTCCGACCGGTCGCACAAGGTGGCCGGCATCGCGCACCTGTGCTTCGACGACGTCGAGAGCGAGGCGTTGCTCTTCCTGCTCGACGCCGCCGGCATCGAGGCATCGGCCGCGTCGTCGTGTGCCAGTGGTGCGCTCGATCCCTCCCACGTGCTGGCGGCCATGGGCGTCGACCGCCGTCTGGCCCGTGGCTCGCTGCGCCTCTCGCTCGGCTGGTCGACGGTCGAGGCCGACATCGAGGCCGCGCTCGCCGCCGTGCCCGCTGCGGTCACCCGCCTCCGGAGCTTCGCGTGAGCCGCGGCGCCGGACGCGTGCTGGTGGCCATGTCGGGCGGCGTCGACTCGTCGGTCGCCGCGGCGGTGCTGCGCGACGCGGGCCACGAGGTCGTCGGCGTCACCATGAAGCTGTGGGGCGGCGCCTCCGACACCGGGTGCTGCTCGGTGTCCGATGTCGACGACGCGCGCCGCGTGGCCGACCAGCTCGGCATCGACCACCACACGTTCAACTTCGGCGACGACTTCGACGAGCACGTCGTCGGGCCCTACGTGGCCGCGCACGTCGCGGGCCACACGCCCAACCCGTGCGTGGCCTGCAACCGCCACCTCAAGTTCGACCGCCTGTTGCGACGCGCCGACGCGCTCGGGTTCGACCGGGTGGCCACGGGGCACCACGCCCGAGTCGTGGAGCTGCCCGACGGGACGCGCCGCGTCGCGCGCGGAGCCGACGCGGCCAAGGACCAGTCGTACGTGCTGCACATGCTCGACCAGGTCGCCCTGGCCCGCCTGACCTTCCCGGTCGGCACCATCACCAAGGACGAGGTCCGGCGCACCGCCGCGGCCATGGGCCTGCGCACCGCCGACAAGCCCGACAGCCAGGACGTGTGCTTCATCACCTCCACGGGGGGACGGACGGCCTTCCTCGGCGAGCGCGTGTCGTTCACCCCCGGTCGCATGGTCGACACCGCCGGCTGCGAGGTGGGCAGGGTCGACGCCGTCGAGCTCGTCACCATCGGGCAGCGGCGCGGCCTCGGTCTGGCCGGGGGCGGCGAGCCCCGCTACGCGGTGTCGGTCGACCGTGCTGCCGCCACCGTCACGGTCGGCAGCCGCGCCGACCTGCTCACCTCCGCCACCGACGTGGGCGCGCTCGAGTGGGCGCACCTCCCGGTCACCGGAGGCGTCACGGTGCAGTGCAGCGCCCACGGCTCGCCCGCCGCGGCGGTGCTCGACGTCCGCCCCGACGGCTCGGCCACCGTGCAGTGGGAGGCGCCCCACGAGCGCGTCGCGCCCGGCCAGAGCGTGGTGTTCTACCGAGGTGACGAAGTGCTGGGCGGCGGCACCGCGCGCTGAGGGCCCGGCCGCTCAGCCGACGGAGACGCGCCGGTTCGCGGCCGCGTCGAGCAGTGCCCCCGGGCGCAGCGGGGTGAAGAGCAGCCGGTCGGTGGCGACCGGGTCGGCGGCGGCGTGCCGACCTTCGCGCACGCCCAGCTCGACGGCGTCGGCCAGCTGGACCTCGAGCACGAGGCCCGGAGCGCCGTCGGTGAGGTCGGTGGCCGTGGTGTCGGCCAGGGCCGGGCCCAACGCCACGATCTGGCGGCGGGGCAGGAGGATGGCGTCGGCGAGGACGAGCGGGTCGTGGAGCACCACGCCAGCGGGCACGAACACCACCCAGCGGCGGGCGAGCGCGTGCAGCGACCGGGTGGAGTAGCGGGCGACGCCGATGCCGAACGCGGTCAGGACCGCGCCGACGAGCCACTGCTGCGCGGCCAGCAGGAGCGGCCCCGCGAGGCCGACCACGGTGACGAGCCACGCGAGCGGGACGGGGCCGACGAGGAGGAACAGCGGGGTGCGCAACCCGAACCGTTGCTCCGACCCGTAGGACGAGCCGTCGACGAAGGCGTCGGTGGTGAACCTGCTGCAGGCCACCACGGTGGCCGCCGCGCTGCCCGCCACGGCGAGCGCCGCGGCGGTGGCTGACGCGTGGTCGAACGCCGCCCACACGGCCGCCACGAGCGACAGGGGCGCGATGGTGCGGTACACCGTGAGGCTCACCGAGCGGGGCACGAGCGTGGCCACCAGCGCCACCGTCCACAGCACCCACAGCTCGGTGGCCGCGACCCAGCGGACCGCCTCGGAGTGACCGTGCAGCGCGCTGCGCAGTGCCGGGACCGACAGCAGCGCGGCCGCCAGCCAGGTCAGGCGCGCAGGCCAGGGCGGGGTGCGCCTCACCGGGGTCGGGACCGGGAAGCGGGCTCGGGACGCAGGCCGGAGCGGGCCGGCACGTCCCCAATCGGCCGCTCCAGCGCGCCGTCGGCCACCCCTGCCCAGGTCGTCATGCCGTCGAGATTTGCCGATGGCCCCCTCTGCTGGCTATTCCAGTGGGACGGAAACGGTGTTTCTGGGCACCGAAACCGGGAGGGCCTCCCGCTTTTCGGGGGAACAGCGATGTGGTCCGGCAAGCCGTCGCTCGATGTAGGGACGGATGGCAGCAGGGGGAACTGTGGTAGTTGACGGAACAGATCGGGACGAATCGGGAGGGGCAGACCGACTCGAGCAGCCACCGTTCGAGGTGGGCTGGGCGACCTCGGTCGGCAGCCTGCCGCACACCGATGTCGACGCCGCGGTCCAGTTCGTGCTCGCCACCCAGGCCGAGCTCCCCGCCGCGCCGACCCTGCCCCAGCGCTCGCCGTTCGAGGGCATGATCGCCCAGGCGGCGTGGGGCATCTGCGGCGTGGCGCTCGACGAGCGGGGCGAGCTGGTGCTCGACCGTGCCGCGGTCGACCCCGAGGCGCCGCTCGGCGATGCGCAGCTCGAGGGCGCGCCGTTCCATACGCTGCGCACCTTCCTCGAGGCCGTGAGCCTCCGCACTGCGCCCATCAAGGTCCAGCTCACCGGTCCGGTCACCCTCGGCCTCGCGCTGTCGATGGCCGGGCTCGACGAGGACGTGGCGTTCCGGGTGGCCAAGCAGGCCGTCCGCGAGCGGGCCCGCTCGATCGTCTCCCTCGCCACCGACCTCGCGCCCGCCGCGCCGTTGGTGGTGTTCCTCGACGAGCCGGCTCTCGTCGGCACCGCCCAGCTGGGGTTCCCGCTGGCCACCGACGACGTCGTCGACCTCGTGTCGGGGGCGCTCGCCGTCATCGAGCCCTTCGCGGTCACCGGCGTCCACTGCTGCGGCACCGCCGACTGGCGGGCCGTGCTCATGGCCGGCCCTCAGGTGCTCTCGATGCCCGTCGGCGCAGGGGCCACCGAGGCTGCCGGGGCGCTCTCGGCGTTCGTCGAGGCGGGCGGCTGGGTCGCCTGGGGCGCGGTGCCCACGTCGGCGCCGCTCGGCGACCTCGCCGGGCTCTACTGGAAGGCCCTGTCGGCCCAGTGGTGCGAACTGGTGCGCAACGGCTGCGACCCGGTGCTGATCCGGCACCGCTCGCTCATCACGCCCGAGTGCGGGCTCGCCCTGCACGAGGTCGCCCAGGCCGAGCACGTGCTGCAGCTGTGCAAGCGCGTGGCCGAGTGCCTGCAGGACCAGGCCGTCGGCATCCGCCTCTCCGCCGGCGCCTAGAAGGAACAGCCTTCAGTCCAAAGGCAGTTCTCTCTCCTTCTCACGTTCCGGGCGGATGGCTCACCAGAGGCAGCGGGTGGCCGTGCGTGGGTGTGGCACGGACAGGACCCGCTGCGGCGGAGCCGGGCGACCTACAGGCGGCGGATGGCGTCGATGACCCGGCGGAGCGGCTTGGTCTTGGGCAGCGTCGCAGGGTCGGCGGCGAAGGCCGATTCGACCGGGTTCGCTTCCTTCCCACCGCGACGCTTGCCGGCCGGCGCCTCGCCGTTCGCCATGAACTGCGAGTAGAGGTTCTCGAGCCACTCGGGGTCGGCGGCGCCGATGGGCCCGTGGTCGTCCTCGCCCTCGGGGCGCACCCGGTCGCGTTGCGGTAGCGGGGCGGTCTCGACGCCCGTGTCCCACGAGGTGGGCTGCCACGTCAGGCCGATGTCCTCGGTCTCGGTTGAGCCGGCCGCCCAGGCGTCGGGCTCGGCGACCTGGGGCTCGGACTCCCACGGGAAGGCGCGCTCCTCACCGTCGCCGGCCCAGAACTGCTCGAGCTCGTCACCGGATCCCTCGGGCGCGGTCTGGGCGACCGGTGCGGCGTCCCACGACTCGTCCACGTCGTCGGTGTCGTCGTC
>JADGOP010000186.1 GCA_017882935.1 Actinomycetota bacterium | reverse complement strand
CGTCGTAGGAGCGGTCGACGTAGGCCGTCATCGGCGTGAACGTGTACTTCGACCACTTGTTCTCGACCACGCCGGACCCGCTCGGCACGACCTGGGCCATGACCCACGTGGCCTCGCCCTCCTCGACCCACGGGGACACGGTCGCGACCGCCTCGCCGGATCCCACCGCGACCTGCTGGTAGCAGTGGAACACCTCGTGCGCCATGACGGCCGCCGCGTCGTTGCCGGGGACCGCTGCCATCTTCTGGTTCCAGATCGTGATGTGACAGCCATCGCCGAACGGTTGGTAGGCCGTGGCGTACCAGGGCTTGTAGTACCAGGTCGTCGAGGCATAGGCCGTGCCGGGCAGGTCGTAGGAGACGTCGATCTGGAACTTCGAGATCGGCTTCGCCCCGAGTTCGGCCGCTTCCGCCACGGACGCCGACTCGGCCAGGTGCAGATAGTCGTACGCGGGTGTGTCACGCCGAGAGGTGGGCGAGCCGAGGCTGATCTGCCGTGGTGCCGGCGTGGTGGTGCCGCCCGCAGCCCCACGTCCGAACGAGATGGTCGTGGGCGGAGCGGCCTGGTTCGGTTGACCGAGCAGTCTCGCCGCCGCCTTGCGCTGCGCGACCGTGAGCTCGTCCCAGACCCGGTACAGGTAGCTCGTCGCCATCGAGCCGTCGAAGTCGGTCGTGTCGACGGAGCCCGTGTGGGCCGGCACGCCCGGCAGTGGGCCGATCTGGATGCTGAACAGCATCAGCGCGCGCTCCGCGGTGAGGCCATCGGTGCGGATGTCGCGCAGGATCTGGGACTGGGACTCGCCCACCGGGAACGGGGAGGAGGCCGGGCGCGCCGCACTGCTGGTCGTGGTGGTCGTCGCATGGCGCGAGGCGTTGTCGGTCTTCGAGGAGCACGAGCCTGCCGCGAGCGCGAGCGCCACGACGAGGAGTGGAGTGAGCCGCCGCATGGTTCCTCCGAGCCGCCGGACAAGAGGGGTCGCGAGACCCTAGGCCGTTTGCCACGGAGACGGCGGCGTCAGCTCTGGTTCTCGCCGCCGAAGATCTCGCTCACGCTGGTGTCCTCGAACACCGCGTCGATGGCGTCGCTGACCAGACCGGCCACCGAGAGCACCTCGAGCTTGTCGATCTGCTTCTCGGGCGTGATGGGCAGGGTGTCGGTGACCACGACGCGCGAGATGGCCGAGTTCTTGAGCCGGTCGGTGGCGGGGTCGGAGAGGACGCCGTGGGTGGCCATGACCCACACGTCGGACGCACCGTGCTCGTGCAGGATGTCGGCCGCGGCGCAGATGGTGCCGGCGGTGTCGATCATGTCGTCGATGATCACGCAGTGGCGGCCGTCGACGTCGCCGATGACGTCGCGGGCGAGCACCGTGTTGGCCGTGCCCTTGGGGCGGTACTTGTTGACGAACGCCAGGTCGGCGCCCACGTGCTGCGAGAAGCGCTCGGCCACCTTCACCCGACCCGCGTCGGGCGACACCACGACGAACGACCCCAGGTCCTGCTCCTTGAGGTAGTTGACCAGCACCGGCATGGCGGTGAGGTGATCGACCGGCCCGTCGAAGAAGCCCTGGATCTGGCCCGAGTGCAGGTCGACGCTGACCACGCGGTCGGCGCCGGCGGCCTGGAACATGTCGGCGACGAGCTTGGCGGTGATGGGCTCGCGACCCTCGGCCTTGCGGTCCTGGCGGGCGTAGCCGTAGTAGGGGCAGACGGCCGTGATGCGCTTGGCCGAGGCCCGCTTGGCGGCGTCGATCATGATGAGGTGCTCCATGATCGCCTTGTTCACCTCGCCACCGTGCGACTGCAGGATGAACACGTCGGCACCGCGGAGCGACTCGCCGAAGCGGCAGTGCAGCTCACCGTTGGCGAACTCGCGGAGGTTGGTCTCGCCCAGCTCGACACCCAGGTGGGCCGCGATGTCGGTGGCCAGGATCGGGTGCGCCCGACCCGAGTAGAGCCGCAGCTTCTTCTTGGTCAGGAGCTCCATCGAGGACCCTTCGATCGGCCGGCCTGTCAGCCGGGCGTGCCAGCGACCCCGTCTTCGGGACTGCGGGCAGCATAGAACGGCCCGGTGACGGCTCCGTCGGGGATTGCGCTGCCGGCCGCCAGCACGGCGTACGGGCCCACCCGGGCACCGTCGCCGATCTCGGCGTCGACGCCGGTCGACGAGGCGACCACGGCGTCGCGGCCCACGACGCAGTCGGTGAGCCGGGTGTCGGGCCCGATCTCGGCGCGCTCGCCCACGACCGTGTGGCCCTGGAGGATGGTGCCGGGGAAGAGCGTGACGTCGGGCGCCAGCCGCACCGTGGCGTCGAGGTAGGTCCGTGCCGGGTCGATCATGGTGACGCCCTGGCCCAGCCACGACTCGTTGGTGCGGCGCCGCAGCTCGGCCTCGGCGGTGGCCAGCTGGCGACGGTCGTTGATGCCGTGGGTCTCGTCGGGGTCGGGGGCGACCACCGCGTGGACCGGGTAGCCGGCGTCGTGGAGCACGGCCACCACGTCGGTGAGGTACTGCTCGCCCTGCGCGTTGTCGGGGTCGATGCGCCGCAGGGCCGGCGCCAGGACGCTGCGGCGGAAGCAGTAGATGGAGGTGTTGATCTCGTCGATGGCCCGCTCGTCGGCCGTGGCGTCGGCGTGCTCGACGATGCGCACCACCTTGTCGTCGCGGCCGCGCACCACCCGGCCGTAGCCCGTGGGGTCGGGGAGGTGGGCGGTGAGCACGGTGCACGCGGCGCCGGTGCGGCGGTGCTCGGCCACGAGGGCGGCGATGGTGGCCGGGCGCAGCAGCGGGGTGTCACCGGGGAGCACCAGCACGTCGTCGGCGTCGTCGTCGGTGTCGTCGGGGAAGGCGGTGAGCGCCACGCTGACCGCGTCGCCGGTGCCGCGCTGCACGACCTGCTCGACGAAGTCGAGGACGTGGTCGATGGGCTCGTCGGCGAGCTTCTTCGACACCCGCTCGGCGCCGTGGCCCACCACGACCACGGCACGGTCGATGGGGCAGTCGACCAGGGCGTCGAGGACGTAGAGCACCATGGCCCGCCCGCACAGCAGGTGCAGCGGCTTGGGCCGAGTGGAGTGCATGCGGGTGCCTTCGCCTGCCGCGAGGACGATGGCGGACAAGGGCCGACCGGCGACTGCCATGCCGTCTTTTCTACTATGCGCCCGGGGACACCGGCGCGCTCAGGAGGCCCGTGGCGCCCTCCACCTGCGGCGCGACGCTCCGGGGGGAGGACTCGAACCTCCAAGCATCCGGTACCAAAAACCGGCGTTCTGCCAATTGAACTACCCCGGAAGGGACCGGCCCACGCTACCCGCGGCCGCAGCGGGCCCCCGCGAGCAGCCCACCCCACACCGTGGGGCCGTTTCGCACCGGCCGGGGGCCTCCGCTAGGTTGATCCGCCTCATGGGCTCACTGATCAAGAAGCGCCGCAAGCGCATGCGCAAGAAGAAGCACAAGAAGATGCTGAAGCGCACGCGCTGGCAACGCCGCGCCGGCAAGTAACCGAACCGGCCGCCCTGCGGCCACCTGAACACCGACCGACCGCCCTCCTCGGGGGCGGTCGGTGCGCGTGCCGGGTGGGTCAGCGTTCGGGCGGCCGGGTCTGCACCACGATGCGGTCGTCGCCGGGGAAGGCCCCCGCCACGAACCAGGTGCTGCCGCTCCCGGCCAGCACGGGCACCTCCCCGGTGGCCTCCGCCAGCCGGTCGCGCCAGTCGGCCAGCCGGGGCTCGACGTGGAGGGCGGCCGCCGCGAGGTCGTTCGGACCGTCGCCGACCGGGCCACCGAGGCGGTCCCAGGCGGCGTAGACCTCGGGCGTGGCACAACCGAACGGCGGGATGAGCAGCGTGTAGGTGCGAGCCACGAAGGGCAGCGGCTCGACCAGCTCGCCGATCCCGCGCACCCGGGCCCGGCCCCCACGGACGCAGAACGGCACGTCGGCCCCGATCGACGCGGCCACGGCGAGGTCGTCGACACCGGCCCAGCGCAGCACGGCCGCCGCGTCGGCCGATGCGCCGCCGAGCCCCCCACCTGCGGGGATGCGCTTGAGGAGCCTCACGTGGGCGGTCCGACCGACGGCCGCCAGCGCCCGCCGCACCGAGTTGTCGTCGTCGGGGCCGACCTGCAGGCCGCTCCCGGCGCCGACCACGTCGAGGCCGTCGCCGGGGGTCAGCTCGAGGGTGTCGGCGAGGTCGAGGGTGACCATCTCGGCGTCGATGAGGTGGTAGCCGTCGTCGCGCACCGCCGTCACCCTCAAGCTCACGGTGAGCTTTGCGGGCGCGGCGACCACCTCGACGGCAGCGGGGTCGGTCACCTGCACAGCTTGCCCCATGCCGGCCTCACGCCGGGGCGGCGGCGCGGGTGAGCCGGCCCCATGCCTCGAGGTCGAGCTGCTCGGCACGGGCCGTGGGGTCGACGCCGGCCGCGGTGAAGGCCGCGGCGTCGACGAGCCCGCTCAGCGCGCCCCGCAGCATCTTGCGGCGCTGTCCGAACCCGGCCCTGACCAGGGCGAACAGCTGATCCGCAGCGGCGTCGACCGCCGGGCCTGCCGGCCGCCGGACGATCTCGACGAGGGCCGACTCCACCCGGGGCCGCGGCACGAACACGTCGGGCCCCACCTTGCCCACCACGCGGGCCGTCGCCCAGTAGGACACCTTCACCGAGGGGATGCCGTAGGCCCTGTCCCCCGGGGCCGCAGCCAGCCGCTCGGCTACCTCGAGCTGCACCATCACCAGCATCCGCCGGATGGCCGGCACCGCGTCGAGCAGGTCGCACACCAGCGGGGTGGCCACGTTGTACGGCAGGTTGGCCACCAGCACCCACTCGGGGGCCGCGGCCAGCACGGCCGACCAGTCGAGCTCCATGGCGTCGCCCGCGACCACCTCCACGCCGGTGCCCTGCACCGCCTCCTCGAGGACGGGGAGGAGGTGTCGATCGAGCTCCACCGCGGTGACCGAGGCGCCTGTCTCGGCGAGCGCCAGCGTGAGCGAGCCCAGGCCGGCACCGATCTCGACGACGTGGTCGCCGTCGGCCACCCCGGCCAGGCGCGCGATGCGGCGCACGGTGTTCGCGTCGGCCACGAAGTTCTGGCCCAACGCCCGGCTGGGCCGCAGGCCGTGCCGGTCGAGCAGGTCGAGGATCTGACGCCGCGAGTGGGTCACAGGTCGATGAGCGTTGCACACCCGGGCGGGTGCGCCCGCGGCCGGCCGACTACCAGCTGACGGTGACGCTGATGACGCCGGTGCCGAGGCCGGCCAGCTGGCCGAAGACCTCTTCGCTCAAGTCGATGATGCGCCCGGCGCCGAACGGGCCGTAGTCGTCGACGACGCAGCTGGCCGTGCGGCCGTTGGCGGAGATGGTGACCCGGGTGCCACGGGGCACCGTGCGGCTGGCGCACCCGCCCGGGTTGTGGGCGTAGTAGCTGGCGAGGCCCGACTCGGAGTGGCTCGAGGAGGCCACGGTGGTGGGCGGTGCGGTGGTGGCGGGCGCCGCGGTGGTGGGCGGGGGCGTCCACGCCGGGTCTGCCGTGGTGGGCGTGGTGCTGGCCGTCTGGCCCGTCGAGGCCGCGGCCGTGTTGGGCGGCG
>JADGOP010000009.1 GCA_017882935.1 Actinomycetota bacterium | reverse complement strand
CACCACGCGACCCGAGCCGCGCCACATGGCGAACCGCCGGTGCCGCTGCAGCGCCTGGCTGAGCGCCGCGGCGCGGTCGCGGGTGTCGGCGGCCTCCTCGTAGCGCTCGTCGGCGGCGAGGTCGCGGAGCCGGTCGGCGAGGGGGTCGAGCAGCTCCGCGGGGGCGTGCGACAGGCCGCGCCGGACCGAGTCGGTGAGCGCCGCGTAGGCCTCCGGGGTGATCGCTCCGGCGCAGGGGCAGGTGGCGACGCCCAGCTGTGCCGACGTGCACGGCGCGGCCACCGGCGTGCTCGGCGGCCGGGCGCTGCAGCGCCGCAGCGGGACCACCGTCTGCACCGCCTCGGCCACGCGGGTGGCGAAGCGGGTGCTCGGCAACGGTCCGAGGTGCAGGCTGCCGTCGGGCGGGGGCACGCGGACCACCGACAGGCGCGGGAAGCGGTCGTCGGTGAGCCGCAGGTACACGTAGGAGCGCCACGTGGTGGCCTGCCGGTTGAAGCGGGGCTCGAGCTCGTGGATGAGGCGGATCTCGCGCACCGCGGCCTCGAGCGGGTTGCGGCACACGATGTGGTCGATGGCCTGGGCCTCGCGGAGGAGTGAGCCCACCTTCCGGCGGGTGTCGCCGGAGAAGTACGAGCGCACCCTGCTGCGGAGGTTGGTGGCCTTGCCCACGTAGAGCGCCCGGCCGCCGACGTCGCGGAAGATGTAGACGCCGGGCTGCCGGGGCAGGTGCTCGGTGAGCCGCAGCTTGCCCGCCTGGGGGTGCCCGGCCAGCTTGGGGAGGTCGATCAGGTCGTCGAGGCCGAACACGCCCCACGTGCCGGCCCGCTCGATGAGCAGGTGCAGCAGGTCGCCGGTGGCCAGCGCGTCGTCGAGGGCGCGGTGGCTGGGCCGGTGGGCGAGCCGCAGCCGCTCGGCCAGCGTGCCGAGCTTGCAGTTGGGGACCTCGTCGCGCACCAGGCGCCGGGCCAGCGCGCAGGTGTCGAGGGTGCGGTTGGTCAGCGGGCGCTGGCCGGCGCGGCTGAGCTCGGACTGCAGGAAGGAGATGTCGTAGCGGACGTTGTGGCCCACCAGCACCGCGTCGCCCAGGAACTCGAGGAACGACGGCAGCACCGTGTGCATGCGGGGCGCCGGCGCCACCATCGCCTGGGTGATGCCGGTGAGCATGGTGATCTGGGGTGGGATGGCCTGCCCCGGGTTCACCAGGGTCTGCAGCGTGCCGAGGCACTCGCCGCCGCGCAGCTTGACGGCGCCGATCTCGGTGATGGCGCCCTCGGCTGCCGAGCCGCCGGTGGTCTCGACGTCGACCACGCAGAAGGTGACGTCGCGCAGGGGCGTGCCGAGATCGTCGAAGCTCCCCTGCACACCGGTGGGCGAGCGGCGGGCAGCGGTGGCGAGGGGCACCCCGTGGACGGTATCGAACAGGTGTTCGTGGATCAAGTACCCGCCGGCTGCCGGCGTGGGGACGGGGCGCGGGTACGATCGGGGCGTGCCCACGCCTCGCTACCGCTGCACTGCGTGCGGGAACCTCACCCGCTTCGACGTCACGTCCACCCGCCGCACCAAGGCGTTCCACCACTACACCGTGGGCGGCGACCTCTCGGTCGAGGAGGTGGAGGTGCTCGCCGACGAGATCGAGGCGGTCACCTGCCGCTGGTGCGGGCCTGCGGCCAAGGTCGAGGAGATCTCGGCCGACGCGCCGGCCTGACCCCCTCGCCGACCCGACCCCCTGGCGGGCACTGTCACACCCCCACCGCATGATGGGCGCACCGGCTGAACGTGGCCGGCTCGTTCCCTGGGGGTCCCATGGCCACACCGACGTCACCCGAGCTCACGGCAGCGGCGCCGCTGGTGATCGACTGCGACTGCTGCGAACTGCAGCACTCCGACGCCTGCCGTGACTGCGTCGTCACGTTCCTGTGCGAGCGCGAGCCCGGTGAGGCCGTCATCATCGAGGAGTCCGACGTGGTGGCGTTGCGGCTGCTGCACCAGGGCGGCCTCGCCCCGGCGCTGCGGCACCGTCGCCGCACCGGCTGAGCGTGCGCTGAGGGTCGCCTGGGCGCCGGTCGGTTGCCATCGCGGCCCGCCCCCTGTGCAACCATGGCCGCCGTGCGGAACTCGGCGAGCCTCGACCCGGCGCTCTAGCGGCTCGTGGCTCCCCACCTCCTGGTCACCAACGACTTCCCCCCGAAGGTCGGCGGCATCCAGTCCTACCTGTGGGAGCTGTGGCGCCGCCTCCCGGCCGACGAGGTCACGGTGCTCACGACGCCCCACGAAGGGGCCCGGAGCTTCGACGACGCGCAGCCGTTCCGCGTGGTGCGCGACCCGGCGCGGGTCCTGCTGCCCAGCCGTGCCCTCGCCCGGCGCATCGACGGGCTCGCCGAGGAGGTCGGTGCCGGCCTGGTGCTGCTCGACCCGGTGCTGCCCCTCGGCCTGGTCGGCCCCCACCTCGCGCGCCCCTACGGCGTGGTGATCCACGGCGCCGAGGTCACCGTCCCCGCCCGGGGCGTGGGCTTCCGCCACCCGCTCGCCCGCGTGCTGCGCGACGCCCGGCTGGTCGTGGCGGCGGGCGGCTACCCCGCTGCGGAGGCCGAGCGGTCCGCCGGCCGGCCCCTGCCCACGGTGGTCGTCCCGCCCGGGGTCGACGTCGACCGGTTCACCCCCCTCGACCGGGCCGCGCGCCTGCGGGCCCGGGAGGCGTTCGGGGTGGCGCCCGACGCGCAGCTCGTCGTGTCGGTGAGCCGCCTCGTGCCGCGCAAGGGCATGGACGTCCTCATCGAGGCCGCGGCCCGCCTCCGCGGCCACCATCCGAAGCTCGTGGTGGCCATCGGGGGCGCGGGCCGCGACCGCCACCGCCTCGAGCGGCTCGCCGCCGAGCACGACGCGCCCGTGCGCTTCCTGGGCCGCGTGCCCGACGCCGACCTCCCTGCCCTGTACGGCTGTGCTGACGTGTTCGCCATGCTGTGTCGCAACCGCTGGGCCGGGCTCGAGCAGGAGGGCTTCGGGATCGTGTTCCTCGAGGCCGCCGCCGCCGGCATCCCCCAGATCGCGGGCGACAGCGGGGGGTCGGCCGAGGCGGTGCAGCACGGCGCCACCGGGCTCGTCGTGCGCAACCCCCGTGAGGTGGGGCCCGTGGCCGCTGCGCTGCGGCAGTTGCTCGACGACCCCGACATTCGGCACGCCATGGGCCGCGCAGGCCGGGTGCGCGCGGTGGAGCAGTTCACCTACGACCTCCTGGCGGCCGAGCTCGACGACGCCATCGCCTCGGTGTGCCCGTGAGCGCCGACCACCCGCCCACGCTCGCGGCGGCGCTGGTCGCCGCCGCCCACCGCCACCCCGCGACGCGGGCGGGGGCCGACCTGAGGGGTGGGCCCGGGCCCCACTGGGCGAGCATCGTGAGCCGGGCCCGCGACGTGGCGCTCGGCCTGCGGGCCATCGGCCTGCGCCGCGGCGACCGGGTCGGGTTGGTCCTCGACGACGGTGCGCACGGCGCCGCGCTCGAGCTCGGGGTGTGGGTCGCTGGCGGGGCGGTCGTCCCGGTCCCGGCGGCGATCGGCGTCGAGGCCGCCGGCCACGTGCTGCGCGGCGTCGGCGCCACCTGGTGCGTCGCCGAGCGCCCCGACCACACGCTCGGGCTGGTCGCCACCGCGGGCGAGCCGCCCGACGACCCCGCGTTCGCCCGGGTGGCGGGCCTCGGTCGGCAGGCCGACGTCGCCGAGCCCGACGCCTTCGAGCGCCTGCTCGCCGCCCTTCCCCCCGACGACCTCGCGGTGGTCGTGCTCGACGCCGGGGGAGCGGGGGAGCGCGAGGCCGGGTTCTCGCACCGGTCGCTCCACCTCGGTGTGCAGGTGCTGGCGCGGGCGTTCGAGGTGCCGGTGCCCCCGGCCCCGGTCGCGCCCGAGGCCGCCGGGCCCGTCGTGGTGGTGGGGCGTTGGAGCGACGTGACCAGCCGGGCCCTCGGCACCTGGTGGCCCGCCGTGAGCGGCCGCGACGGCCACCTCGTCGACCATCGTGGGCTCGCGGAGGCCACCGCGGGGCACCACCCGGCCGCCGTGGTGGCCGACACCGAGGGCTGGGCGCTGCTGCACCAACGGCTGCGCGACGAGGCCCGCCGCGTGCCGGGTGGGCTGCGCCTCCTCGGGCACCCGTCCGACGGCCGCTTCGACCGGGCCGCGCACGCGGGGCTACGGGCAGCGCTCGGGGGCCGGATGCGGACGGCCGTGGGGCTCGACGCCTGCGGGCTCGCCCTGGTCACCGGCGCCCTCGACGAGCGCACCCGCCTCGACCTCGCCGCGGTGGGGGTCGACGTCGTCAGCGCCTGGACCCCTGCAGGGGTGGTGGGACCGGCCACGGTGGGCCGCGCGCCCGGAGGGCCCGACGGGGGTCTCGGCCGCCCGCTCCCGGGTCGCTCGGTGCTGGTGGCCGACCCCGACGCCGCCGGTCACGGCGAGCTCGTGGTCACGGGAGCGGGGCTCGAGGGCGGCTCCGGTGAGGGGAAGTCGGGCCGGGTGGACACCGGGCGGCACGGCTGGCTCGACGACCACGCCAACGTGCACCTCGACATGGCCCCGGCGCACCCGCCGGGGTCTCGCCCGTGAGCCCCGACCCCGCACCCGACGCCGCGATCCCCGGCCTGGGCCTGATCCGCTTCGACGGCGTCGCCACGGCGGTGTTCACCGCCACGCAGGTCGCCGCCGACGTGGTGCCGCGGGGCGCCGTGCTGGCCGTGGCGGTGGTCGTGTCGCTCGCGCTGTTCCTCGTCGGCGTGGTCACGTTCGCATGGGGGCTGCTCGTGGCCGCGGGCCGCAGCCGCGACGACGTGGTCACGCTGCCCGGGCTCTACTTCCTGCAGGGCAGCGCGCCCGACGACGTCCGCGTGCGGCTGCTCGGCTACCTCACCCTGCAGGTGGTCGTGGCCGTCATGACCGCAGCGATCCGGCCCTTCACCCCGCTCGCCTTCGGGATCCTGGTGCCGCTGTTCGGGGTCGGCATCATCGGCCTGTGGGCGGCCCGCCACGGCACCTTCCCCGCCATCGGTGAGCCGTCGGCAGCAACCGTGGGGCCCGACCCGTCGGGGCCCGATGCCGCGCCGGGGCCCGACGCCGACGCCCCGCCCGACGACGACGACCTCGACGACTTCGACCAGCTGTTCCGGCGGCGCAAGCGGCGCCGCGGCTGACCGCAGACCACCGGCGTCGCGCCGCAGCCGCGCCATCGGCCAGAATGCTGCACGGGCTGGGACAGACCCGGACCGACACGAGGAGTCGCAACCCCATGGCCGACCACGCCCTGGAGCAGACCGTGATCGATGCGTCGCCCGCGCGTTGCTATGCGGTCGCCGCCGACGTCGAGGCGTACCCGGAGTGGGCGCCCGACATCAAGGCCGTCACCGTCGTCGAGCGCGACGACGAGCAGCGACCCACCCTCGTGGCGTTCCGCGCCGCTGCCATGGGCCACAGCACCAGCTACACGCTGCGCTACGACTACTCGGGCGCGCCCGGTCGCCTGGCCTGGGTGCTCGAGGCCGGCGACATCGCCCGCAAGCTCGACGGCTACTACGACTTCGCCGAGGTCGACGCCGACCCGTCGCGCACCGACGTGCGCTACGAGCTGCTGGTCGAGCTGGTGTTCCCGCTGCCCGTGTTCGTGAAGCGGCGCGCCGAGCTCAAGATCATCCACACTGCGCTGCGCGACCTCAAGCGTCGGGTCGAGGCGGTCCAGACGGCCTCTGGCGACCCCGCGTGACCACGTCCGCCCGGCCGCAGGGCCGGCTGGGCACCCGCACCCGGGTGCTGCTGTTCACTGGCAAGGGTGGGGTGGGCAAGACCAGCGTGGCCGCAGCCACCGCCCTGCAGTGCGCGGATGCGGGGCTGCGCACCATCGTGCTGTCCACCGACCCCGCGCACTCCCTCGGCGACGCCTTCGACGAGCCGCTGGGCCCGCTCGCGGCGCGGGTGGGCGGCCACGAGCGGTTGTGGGGCCAGCAGCTCGACGCGCAGGACCGCATGGAGGACTCGTGGGCGGAGATCCAGGCGTACCTGATGCAGGTCTTCGACTGGGCCGGCGTCGAGGGCATCCGGGCCGAGGAGCTGTCGATGCTCCCCGGGCTCGACGAGCTCTTCGCGCTGAGCGACATCAAGTCCTACGTCGACGCCGACGAGTGGGATGTGGTGGTGGTCGACTGCGCCCCGACGGCGGAGACGCTGCGCCTGCTGTCCCTGCCCGAGATCCTCGCCTGGTACATGGACCGGCTGTTCCCCGTGGGCCGTCGCGTGAACAAGGTGGTGTCGCCGATCCTGGCGCGGGTCACCTCGCTGCCGGTGGCGGGCGACAACGTGTTCGGGGCCGCGAACGACTTCTACGAGCGGCTCGACGGGGTGCACTCGGTGCTCACCGACGCGTCGACCACCAGCATCCGCCTGGTCATGAACCCCGAGAAGGTGGTCATCGCCGAGGCGCAGCGCACCTACACCTACCTGTCGCTGTTCGGCTACCGCGTCGACGCCGTGGTGGCCAACCGCCTGCTCCCGCCCGAGGTCAGCGACCCCTGGTTCGACCGGTGGAAGGCACTGCAGGCCGAGCACCTCGAGACCATCGACGACGGCTTCGCGCCGGTGCCCGTGCTGCGCGCCGAGCTGGCGGCCGAGGAGCTGGTCGGCTTCGAGCGGCTGCGGGCGTTCGGCGCGCTGCTCTACCAGGGCCTCGATCCCGCCGCCGTGCTGCACGAGGGCGAGCTGCTCCAGGTCGAGACCGCGTCCGACGGGCGCGCCACGCTCGTGCTGCCCCTGCCCTTCGCCGAGCGCGACGACCTCGACCTCGGGCGCCACGACGACGAGCTGCTCGTGCGCGTCGGGCCCTATCGTCGGGTCGTGCTCCTCCCCGACACGCTCCGCCGTCGCAAGGTCGTGGGCGCGGCGCTCCGCGAGGGCACCCTGCGCGTCACCTTCGGCCAGGGGCGCAAGACGGCATGAGCGACGACCGGTTCGACGACGGCGCCGACGACGACGCGGGCTGGGGCCCCTGGCCATCCGACGACGACGAGGTGCTGGGCGAAGAGGTCGGCGACGAGACGGGCCCGCTGCACTCGTCGGAGCGCATCGAGCGTGGCGTCGAGGCGCTGCAGGCCGCAGCCCGCGAGCTGATCCGGGCGGCCCGCACGGTGCTCGACGTCGCGGAAGGCGTGGTCGACGACCCCGACGCCGTGGTGCAGCTGGTCGGGGGCTTCGCCGACCTCGCCCGAAACGCCCTGCGCACCGACTGGGTGGGGGCCACCGGCCGTCCCGCACCGGGAGCCGCCGACGACCCCGAACCGCCCGACGACGTCGAGCACATACCCGTGGATTGAACCCCGGAGCGCGACCCCGCGACGGGGGCCTACCATCGGCCCACGCCCTCTCCAGGGACCGCGCAGACAAGGAGGATCGGCTTGCCCGTCATCACCGAGGATGCCATCCGGGAGCTCGCCACGTTCAAGGGGGCGGCGCCGGTCACCAGCTGCTACCTCGATGTCGACGGGAGGCGACTGCTGCGGCAACAGGACATCGAGCACGAGCTCGACACGGCGCTGCGGGGTGCCCGCGCGCGCAACGACGGGTCGGCGCCGGTGCGGCGCGACCTCGAGCGCATCGAGCGCTTCGTGAAGGACGGCTTCGACCGCTCCCGCACCCGTGGCCTCGCGATGTTCTCGTGCAGCGACCCCGAGCTGTGGCACGTCGTGCCGCTGCCCGTCCCGGTGCGCACCCGCGTGGTGGTCAACAGCCAGCCCGCAGTGGGCGAGCTCAAGTCGGTCGTCGAGCAGTACGACCGCTTCGGTGTGCTGCTGGTCGACAAGCAGCGGGCCCGCATGTTCGTGTTCGAGCTCGGCGAGCTGGTCGAGCACTCCGAGCACGTCGACGAGCTGCCGCGCGACTACGACCTGCGCGGGCACAGCGAGCGCGGCGACCGCAGCAGCCACGTCGACGCCTTGGCCGACCAGCACGCGCGCAACGCCGCCGGGCTGGCCTGGTCGGTGTTCCAGCGGGTCGGCTTCGACCGCTTCACCGCCGCGGCCCCCGAGGAGCTGGTGCCGCACCTGCGCGACCTGCTCCACCCCTACCTGCGTGATCGCTACTGCGGCCGCATCAGCGTGAGCCCCACCGCCTCGCTCGACGACATCCGCCACGCGGCGGCCGACGTCGAGGCGCGCGTCGAGCGCGACAAGGAGGCCGAGCTGGTGGGCCGCCTGCGCGACGCCGTGGGCACCGGCAAGGGCGCGTCGGGGCTCCCCGACACCCTCGCCGCACTTTCTGAGCACCGCGTCGACACCTTGCTCGTGTCGCAGGGCTACGCCGTCGACGGCTGGCGCTGCGGCTCGTGCAAGCTGCTCGCCGCGAAGGGTCGTGCGTGCAGCTCCTGTGGTGCCGAGATGCACGCCGTCAGCGACGTCGTCGAGGAAGCGGTGGAGACGGCGCTCATGCAGTCGTGTCGCGTCGAGATCTGCGTCGACAACGCCGATCTCGACGTGGCCGGGCGCATCGGCGCCCTGCTCCGGTACTGACGGGTGCCGTCCGGGTCCGGTCCGGCGGGCGGCGTGGCGCGGCTGGCGTGCGGGCTCGACCTCGGCGGCACGAAGCTGCTGGGCGTCGTCATCGACCCCACCACCGACGGTCCGATCCTGGCTGAGCACCGCGTCCCCACGCTGCACGGCGACGCGGCGGCCCTGGGTGACGTGCTGGTCGACATGGTGACCGAGCTGCGCACCCGCGTGCAGCGCGACCTCGGGTGCGACCTGTCGTCGGTGGGCATGGGGGCACCGGGCCTCGTCGACCGGTCGGGGACGCTGCGCACCGGGCCGAACCTGCCGGGCGTCATCGACCATGCCTTCGGCGCGCTGCTGCAGGAGCGCACGGGCCTTCCGACGACGGTCGACAACGACGCCACCTGCGCTGCGTGGGGCGAGCACGAGCGCGGCGCGTCGCGCCACAAGAACCACTCGCTGCTGGTCACGCTCGGCACCGGCATCGGTGCGGGCATCACCGTGAAGGGCTCACTGCTCCGGGGCGCCCACGGGTTCGCCGGCGAGCCCGGGCACATGGTGGTCGACCCGTCGGGACCACCGTGCCCGTGCGGACGCCGGGGCTGCTGGGAGCGCTACGCGTCGGGGAGCGGGCTGGGCCGACTGGCGCGCGACGCCGCCAACGCGGGGCACGCGGAGCGCGTCGTCGCCCTGGCCGGCGGTGACCCCGAGGACGTGAAGGGCGAGCACGTCACGCAAGCCGCCGCCGAGGGTGACGAGGGCGCGCGGCGCGTGCTGCGCGACTTCGGCTGGTGGGTGGCGCTCGGCGTGGCCAACCTCGTCAACATCCTCGACTCGGAGATCGTGGTGATCGGCGGGGGCCTCTCGCAAGCGGGCCCGCTCGTGCTCGACCCCGTCCGCGCCGCGTACCCCAGCCTGGTGCTGGCGCACGACCACCGCCCTGCGGTGCCGATCGTGCAGGCGGAGCTGGGGGAGCAGGCCGGGGCCATCGGCGCGGCCCTGCTGGCCGACGCCCGCGCCCGCGCCTGATCTGCCCGTTGCCAAACGCGGCTCAGTGCGAGGCGGGTGGCACGTAGCGGGCCCGGGCCGCCTCGATCTCGGTCCAGGCGGCGTCGACGCCCTCCGAGCCGCGGGTGGTCATGGCCTTGCCCGGCTCGAGGTCCTTGTAGACGTCGAAGAAGTGCACGATCTCGTCGACGAGGTGGTCGGGCAGCTCGGGGATGTCGGTGACGTGGTCCCAGCGGGGGTCGCCCGCAGGCACGCAGATGACCTTGGCGTCGGGCCCGGCCTCGTCCTCCATCCAGAGCACGCCCACCGGCCGGGCGCTGACCCAGCAGCCCGGGAACGTGGGGTCGTCGAGCAGCACCAGGGCGTCGAGCGGGTCGCCGTCCTCGCCGAGCGTGTCGGGGATGAAGCCGTAGTCGGCCGGGTAGACCGTGGCCGAGAAGAGCCGCCGGTCGAGGCGCATCACGTGCTTCTCGTGGTCGTACTCGTACTTGTTGCGGCTCCCGCGGGGGATCTCGATGACGACGTCGATGTTCGTTTCGGTGCGGCTCACGCCCGCATGATCGCACCTCCGCCCCGTCCGCAATGAAAGAGGGGGCCAATCCCCGGACCACTAACGTCGGCGGGATGGAGTTCCGCCGGATCACGAACATGCCGCCCTACGTCTTCCCCATCATCGATGGGCTCAAGATCGAGGCCCGGCGAGCCGGCGAGGACGTCATCGACCTCGGCTTCGGGAACCCCGACCTGCCCTCGCCCGACGTGGCCGTCGACAAGCTCTGCGAGGCGGTGCGCAACCCCCGCAACCACCGCTACTCGGCCAGCCGCGGCATCCCCAAGCTGCGCGAGGCTGTCGCCGCGCTCTACCAGCGGCGCTTCGGCGTCACGCTCGACCCCGACCGAGAGGTCATCAGCACCATCGGGGCCAAGGAGGGCTTCTCCCACCTCATGTGGGTGCTGCTGCAGCCCGGCGACGCCTGCCTGGTGCCGTCGCCGTCGTACCCCATCCACATCTGGGGGCCCCACCTGGCGGGCGCCGACGTGCGCGAGATCCCCATCGGCACCGACGCCGACTTCTTCGAGAGCGTGCAGGAGGCCTACAGCTACTCGTGGCCCAAGCCGCGGGTCATCGTGCTGTCGTTCCCGCACAACCCCACCACCACCTGCGTCGACGTGGTCTTCATGCAGCGCATGGTCGACTTCGCCCGGGCCAACAACGTCATCCTGGTGCACGACAACGCCTACGCCGAGCTGGGCTTCGACGGGTACGAACCGCCCAGCATCCTGCAGGCCGACGGCGCCAAGGAGTGTGCGGTCGAGCTGTACTCGATGACCAAGTCGTTCTCGATGGCCGGCTGGCGGGTGGCCTACCTGTGCGGCAACGCCGAGGTCATCGCCGCGCTCACCAAGCTCAAGTCGTACCTCGACTACGGCACCTTCCAGCCGATCCAGATCGCCGCCACGGTCACCCTCAACGAGGACCCCGACCACCCACGCGAGGTGCAGCCCATCTACCAGGCCCGCCGCGACGCGCTGTGCGACGGCCTCAGCCGCATCGGCTGGGAGCTCACCCCGCCCCAGGGCACCATGTTCGTGTGGGCACCCATCCCCGAGCCCTACCGCGAGATGGGGTCGGTCGAGTTCGCCTCGTTCCTCGTCCGCGAGGCCAACGTGGCCACCTCGCCCGGCATCGGCTTCGGTCCCGGGGGCGATGGCCACGTGCGCTTCGCGCTCATCGAGAACGAACAACGCATCCACCAGGGTGTTCGCCACCTCAAGAAGGCCCTGACCAAGCTCTGACCCGGATTTTGGGTGGACGGATCCCGGGTTTCGGGTGGGTCGCCCTCTAGAATCGTCCGACCCGCACCGTGCCCGACCCAGGAGCCCCATGGCCTCCCCGACCACGGATACGCGCCCTGAGGCCGATCCGCGACCGAGCCCACCGAGCCCGCCGACACCCCGCGCCCCCCGCGGGGGTCGGCACCGTCGCCCGCCCGCGCACCCGGTGCTGCGGTGGGTGCTGCTGATCCTGGTCCCGATCCTCGCCATCCCGGTGCTGTTCTTCGTGTTCTCCGTGGTGGGCGCGCTGCGCACCCACGGCAACTACAGCTTCAAGGCCAAGTGGGCCGACTGGCTCCGCGCCCACCACGCCGAGATCGTCACCAAGGAGCTCGAGGACATCTACTTCAAGGCCAACGCCGCGAAGAAGGGTGGCGACGTCAAGGGGCTGAACGCCGTCCCCACGGTGCAGAGCACGGTGCCCCACGCCGGGCCCACCACCACCCTCGTGCCGCACCTGAAGCGGCCCAGCAGCGTGCCGCTGGTGGTCCAGCCCGGCACCGCAGGTGAGGGCGAGTGGCAGCCCACGGGCCCCGTCGTGGGCGGCCAGCCGGGCATGTACATCGCCCAGTTCCGCGCCGACGACATCTACACCAGCCAGCTCGCCTCGGCCGTGTGGATCGACCCCAAGCTGCTGCGCGTGCGCCTCGTGCCGGGCTACCAGGAGCCGGGAGGCGACTGGGTGCAGCCCCACTACATCACCGGTCCGGCCCTGCCGAAGATCGCCGCCGCGTTCAACGGCGGCTTCCGCTTCCAGGACGCGCACGGCGGCTTCTACCTCGACGGCCGCACGGCCATCCCGCTGGTCGACGGCGCGGCCTCGATGGTCATCTACAAGGACGGGCGCATCAACATCGGGGTGTGGGGCCGCGACGTGGCCATGACCACCGATGTGCGGGCCGTGCTGCAGAACCTCACGCTCATGGTCGACAACGGCGTGCTCGACGCCCGCATCAGCCACAACGACACCAGCTTCTGGGGCTCCACCCTGGGCGGCAGCATCGCGGTGGCCCGGTCGGGCATCGGCGTCACCAAGGACGGCGCGCTGGTCTACGTCGCCGGGCCCACCCTCACCGCCAAGAGCCTGGCCGAGAGCCTGCAGCGGGTCGGCGCGGTGCGGGCCATGACGCTCGACATCAACCCCGAGTGGGTCACCTTCAACCTCTACGAGCACCCCAGCTCGACCAACCCGAGCGTGGTCAACGGCGTGCCGCTGTACCCGCAGCAGTCGCGCCCCGGGAGCCGCTACCTCAGCCCCGAGGCCCGCGACTTCTTCACGATCTCGAAGAACTAGCGACGGGCTGGTCACCGGCGCCCCGGGCGTCGGGACCGAGCAGCCCACCCAGGCAGAACTGCGCGGCCGTCTCGGCGATCTCGTCGACCGACACCGCAGCTTCGGGCTCCTGGTGCAGGAAGTGCCGGGTGAGCTCGGAGGTGACGCCGAACATGGCCCGCGTCAGCTCGAGGGGGTTGCGGTCGGGGATGAGGCCCTGCTCGATGGCGTCGGTGACGTGGCGCATGGCGTCGGCCACCGCCACCTCCTGCCCGCGCCGGACCAGGCCCGAGAAGCGGTCGTCGGTGGCGGCGAAGGCGACCAGCGTGAACAGCTCGTGGTGCTCCGCCGACCAGCGCACCGAGGCGCGGATGCCGGCAGCGATGCGGCTCAGCGGGTCGGGGGCCCCGGCCAGGGCGTCGCGCTGGCGACGGCGCAGGTCGAGCTGGGCCTCGCGCAGGATGGAGCGGAACAGCTCCTCCTTGTTGTCGAAGTACCAGTAGAAGACGCCCTTGCCCACGCCGAGGCCGTTGACGATGTCGGCCACCGAGGTGGGGTGGTAGCCGTGCTCGGCGAAGCGGGCCGTGGCGTAGGCCAGCAGCTGGCGCCGACGTTCCTCTCCCCGGTCGGTCAGGCGGCGGCTCACCGGGCGCACGCTAGGAAAACTTGACCAATCGGTCAAGAACAGTCGGGTGCCAAACGTGCGTTGCTGCTCACGCAACCGTTTCACCGACGAAACCGGCCGTTCACACGGGGTCCGTACCGTCTGCTGCATGGAATCGGAGCCCTTCCACGAGGACGAGGACACCAGTCCGACGTATGTCATGCGCGTGTGGATGCCCGACCGGCCCGGCGCGCTGGCCGCGGTGGCGGGGCGCATCGGCGCCGTGCGGGGCGACGTCACCGGCATCGACATCCTCGAGACGGGCGCGGGCATGGCGATCGACGAACTGGTCGTCCGCATCCCCGACGCCGGCTTGATCGACCTGCTGGTGCGCGAGGTGAACGAGGTCGACGGCGTGAAGGTCGAGGACGTGCGCCCGCTCACCGACGCGGTGCACGACCCGCGCCTCGACGCGCTCGAGACGGCGGCGGTGCTCGTCGGAGCCTCGACACCGGGCGACCTGCTCGACGCGCTGTGCCTCCACGCCAGCCGCACGCTGGGCGCGTCGTGGATGGCCGTCGTCGACGCCGAAGCGGGCGACCTGCGGGCCGCCGCGGGCGCACCCCCCAGCATCGAGTGGCTCACGGCGTTCGTGGCGGGGAGCCGCCTGGCGGCGGGCGCCTCGGCCGGGTCGGGTGCCGACGTCGCCGGTCCCGACGACGTGGCCTGGGCCCCGCTCGCGGGCGCCGGTCTCGCCGTGGTGCTCGGGCGCGAGCACACCGTGTTCCGCGCCCGGGAGCGCCGCCAGGTCGCCGCCCTCGCCCGCATCGTCGACACGCGCTACCGCGAGCTCGTCCAGCAGCAGTGTCGGTTAGCCCACCCCAGCAACACCTGAGCTGCCGACCCCAGATCTCCTCCCCACCAGAACCCCCAGATCCCACCAGGTCCCCAAGGTCAGCGTCCTGGGTGTGCTCGACCCTGTCCCCCCGCAGCTGCGAGCACACCCAGGACGCCTTGCGGACGGGCGACGGTCAGTCGCTCGGCTCCCAGTGCTGCGACCGCTCGACGGCCCGCCGCCACTGCGCGTAGCGGGCGTCGGCCTCCGACGTGTCGGTCGCCGGCTGCGCCTCGTGCTCGACCTGCCAGTTGGCCGTGATCTCGTCGAGCGACGTCCACACCCCCTCGGCCAGGCCCGCCAGGTAGGCGGCCCCCATCACGGTGGTCTCCTGCACGGTTGGGCGGGCCACGGGGACCTTGAGCTGGTCGGCCTGGAGCTGCAGCAGCAGGTCCATGACCGAGGCGCCGCCGTCGGCCAGGAGGCGCCGCACCGGCCAGCCGCATGCGGCGCTCATGGCATCGACCACGTCGCGGGTCTGGTACGCCATCGACTCGACCACCGCCCGCGCCAGGTGGGCGCGGCCGGTGCCACGGGTGATGCCCAGCACCGTGCCCCGCGCGTAGGGGTCCCACCAGGGGCTGCCCAGGCCGGTGAACGCCGGGACCACGTAGACGCCCTCGTTGTCGGGGCACGACGCGGCCAGCGGGCCGACCTCGGACGCCTCGGTGATGATGCCGAGCCCGTCGCGCAGCCACTGCACCGCGGCGCCCGTGGCGAAGATGGCGCCCTCGAAGGCGTAGGTGACCTCGCCGCCGAGCGACCAGGCCACCGTCGTGAGCAGGCCGTCGACCGGCTCGGGGCAGGTCGTGCCCACGTTCATGAGGACGAACGAGCCGGTGCCGTAGGTGTTCTTGGTCATGCCCGGCTCGAAGCACGCCTGACCGAACAGCGCCGCCTGCTGGTCGCCCGCGATGCCGCTGATGGGGAGGCCCGCCGGGAGGCCGTCGACCGCGGTGATGCCGAAGCGGCCGCTGGTGGGCCGGACCTCGGGGAGCACGGCCAGTGGGACGCCCAGCAGGTCGCACAGCGGTTCGGACCAGGCTCCCGCATTGATGTCGTACAGCATCGTGCGGCTGGCGTTCGAGGGCTCGGTGGCGTGCACCTCGCCGCCCGTGAGCTTCCAGAGCAGCCAGGTGTCGATGGTGCCCACCGCCACGTCGGCCGAGGGCTCGATGCCCCCTTCGGTGAAGAGCCAGGCCAGCTTCGTGCCCGAGAAGTAGGGGTCGAGCACCAGGCCGGTGGTGGCGCGCACCAGCGGCGTGTGGCCGGCGGCGGCGAGCTGGTCGCAGCGCGCCGCGGTGCGGCGGTCCTGCCACACGATGGCCCGGTGGAGCGGCTCGCCCGTGCGCCGGTCCCACGCCACGACGGTCTCGCGCTGGTTGGTGATGCCGATGGCCGCGACGGGCTCGTCGAGCGTGGCCAGTAGCTCGCGCAGCACCGTGACGATGGCGTCCCAGATCTCGGTGGCGTCGTGCTCGACCCAGCCGGGCCGCGGGAAGTGCTGGGTGAACTCTCGGTAGGAGTAGCCCACCGGCGAGCCCGCGCCGTCGATGGCGACGGCGCGCACACCGGTGGTGCCTGCGTCGAGGGCGATGACCAGGGACATCTGGGCGAAGGTAGCCGCTGGTGGCGGCGAGCCGACCGCTGCGTCAGTTGCTGGGGACGGGAGGGACGCCCACCGTGACGGTGGTCGACGGCCCGGACGCGGGGCTGCCGCCGCCCACCACCTGGTAAGGCGTGTTGTAGCTGGCGCGGTCGACGAGGAACTCCGTGCCGGTGTCGGTGGGCACGGCAACCTGGGATCCCTCGGTGGCGAAGCGCACCGCCTTCACGCCGTCGAGGGCGGTGGCGGTGTAGACGAGCTGCGCGTAGGCGGTCTTGGCGTTCTGGCCACCGATGCTGTTGATCTCCTTGCTCAGGTCGATCGTGAGGATCTGGTCGCGGCCCAGGACGGCCTTCAGGAGCCGGGTGCGCGGCGGGATGAGCGTGGTGTACCCCTGGGCCTTCTCGGCGGACGTGAGGGGCGTGAGCAGCAGCCGCAGCACCGCTGCCGGCTCGACGCCTTGGTTGACCCGCCGGTTCACGCCGACGAGGCCGCCGTCCCTCACGTAGAAGAGCTTGGCGACGGGGGCCCCGGGGGCGGCCTGGGTGGTGCTCGGCCCGTTGTTGGGCGAGAGCAGGTCGGGGATCTGCTCGGGGTCGATGACGCGCGGCCGGTGGTCGGTGGGCAGTCCGCAGCCGACGACCAGCAGGCCCACCGCGATCACGACGATGGCGAGGCCACCCCGGCGGCGCGTCACGGCGTGGCCACCGGGAGCTCCACCACGAA
>JADGOP010000185.1 GCA_017882935.1 Actinomycetota bacterium | reverse complement strand
CCACGCTCGCGCTGCTCGTCGGCGTGGCGATTTCGCTCCACCCCGAGTACGGGGCCACCCGCGCCTGGTTCGTGGCCGGGCTGGTGGCCTCGCTCGCCGGCGACGTGTTCCTGATGCTCCCGCGCGAGCGGTTCATCGAAGGCCTCGCCGCGTTCTTCGTGGGCCACGTCTGCTACGTGGTGGGCTTCTGGTTCCGCCCGCAGCACGCCGGCCTGCTGGTAGTCGGGCTGGTGGTGGTGGCGGTCGGCGCGGCCACGCTCGGCCGGCACATCGTGCGGGCGGTGCGGGCGGGAGACGAGCCCGAGCTCGTGGGTCCGGTCCTCGCGTACCTCGTGGTGATCTCCGCGATGGTCGCCAGCGCCATCGGCTCGGGCGACGCCTGGGCCATGGTCGGTGCGCTGCTCTTCTTCGCCTCCGACGGCACCCTCTCCTGGAACAAGTTCGTCAGCCCGTTCAGAGGTGGTCGGCTCGCGGTCATCGTCACCTACCACCTCGGCCAGGTGGGGCTGGTGCTGTCGCTCCTGCCGTAGGGGGTGGTCCGGGCTTGGGTAGGGTGGAGCCCTGCGCCTGACGCCCGAGCTGCTGTGCTCGACCAGGCTGCTCCTCCCGCCATGGTCTCCCGAACGCACCGCCGCACCCCGCGACCTCGCCTGGTGGCCGGGCTGGCGCTGGTGGCGTGTCTCGTCGGCCTCGCGTCGTGCAGCCACCACGACCAGCTCGACACCTCGAAGGCCCAGCAGCAGATCGGGACGAAGCTGGCCGCCTACTACCAGCCTGCGCCGGTGTCGGGGACGCGCTGCCCCGATCGGGTGCCGCTCGCCAAGGGATCCACGTTCCAGTGCTCCACGGTGGTGCAGGGACAGAAGGTCGGCATCGTGGTCACCCAGCTCGACGACACCGGGCGGGTCTCGTTCAAGCCCGCAGCGGCCGTGATCGTGGTCGACAAGACGGTGCAGGACCTCCGCACGCGCCTGGCCAGGCTCTACGCCCACGACGGAGCGCCGGGCGCGGTCACCGTCGACTGTGGCACCAGCCCGGTGCGGGTCATCGCCCCCAAGGGCAGCTTCACCTGCGCAGTCACCGCGGGCACCCAGCACTTCCGTGAGAAGGTGACCGTCGAGGACGTCGCCGGTCACGTGGCCTACCGGCCCGTCAGCTGACGACGCCCGCCCCGACGCCGTCGCCGTTGCCGTCGACGCGGGCGATGGCCAGGCGGTTCCTGCCGGCCTGCTTGGCGGCGTAGAGGGCCCGGTCGGCCGCGTCGGTGAGCGACGTGGCGTCGGCCTGCGGGTGGAACATCGCCAGGCCCGCCGACACCGTCTGGTCGCCGGGCGTCTCGGCCCGCAGCCGCTCGACCACGTCGACGGCCACCTCCACGTGCGTGTTCGGCAGGAGCAGTCCGAACTCCTCGCCGCCCCAGCGCGCCAGCATGTCGGTGTCGCGGAGGTCGGACACCCATGCCTGCGCGGCGTCGTGGAGCAGCGAGTCGCCCGCCACGTGGCCGTGGGTGTCGTTGAACGCCTTGAAGTGGTCGAGGTCGAGGAGCACCACCGCGAGCGGCTGGCGGGAGCGGCGGGCGCGGCTGACCTCGGTGGTGAGCACCTTGTCCCACGCCCGGCGGTTGGGGAGGCCGGTGAGCGCGTCGTGGGCGGCGTCGCTGGCGAGCCCGGAGACGAGGTCGGCCCGGTCGAACGCGGCCACGGCCTCGTTGGCGAGCAGCTCGGCGATGGGCAGCACGTCGTGCATGGCCGACACCCCGATGTGGCGCCACCCGAGCGTGAGCACGACGTGGCGCCGCCAGTGGCGCGTCGCCCGCACGTGCAGCACCGACGCGACCTGCCGCGCGCCGAGCCAGGCATCGAGCGCGTCGGTGGCGGGGTCGGTCGGGTCGACGTCGCCGATCGAGAACGAGGGCTCGCGGGCGGCGAGGACGCGGCCCGGACCGCTGTCGGTGGCCACGTTGTCGGGCGGCGCAGAGGCCTCGACGCGCGCCTCGCTGCGGGTGGCCAGCTCGGATCCGGTGACCGCCCAGCCGAGGCGTGCCAGCCCAGCCGGGCCCGCGGGCTCGTGCAGCAGGGCCACGTCGGCCCCGATGATCCGTACGGCGCCGTTGGCGATGGCCCGGCCCACGTCGGGCGCCTCGTCGAGCTCGCGGGTGAGCTGCGCGACCGCGGTGACCGCCGCCTGCTTCTCGCGCCCGGCACGCACCAGTTGCTCGATGACCAGGCCCGCGCCCGCTGAGCTGATGAACCACAGCACCGACTCACGGATCTCCGAGCGGGGGTAGCGCGGCGGTCCGACCACCAGCACCGGCAGCAGCAACGTGAGGGTGGTGAGCAGCAGCGAGGCGAACAGGTCGCGTCGGGTGCCGGTGACCGCCTGCGCGACGATGGGGAGGATGAGCAGCGGCACGTAGCCGGCCCGGGCGCCACCGCCCGACGCCTGCAGCGTGGCGACGGTGAGGCACCAGAACAGCACCGGCACCTGCGCCGCCAGCGGCCGCAACCACCAGCGCTGGTCCGGCAGGGTGTCGTCGGACGAGAGCAGCGACCGGGTGCTCGGCAGCAGGGTGAGCGCCGCCGCGATGACGAAGAACACCGCGGCGAGGGTGACGAGCTTGGCGTTCGACGGGACGCCGAGCGGCAGCAGGGCGAGGGGGAAGGCGGTGGCCGCGATCAGCACGAACGGCCACGTCGGTCGCCACGGCGCGCCGGGGTCGGGAAGGACCTGGATGCGGGCGAACCGCGAGAGCCTGCTCCCTCCGGCGTTCGTCACTCGTTCCGCCTCCTCGAGTCCAGTCGCCCAGTGTCAGATCGGATGGGGCCAGGTCCAGCTGAAGCTACGGCCCTCGAGCGGGCCCGGGGTCCAGTGTCGGTAGACACCGAACAGGGCGTCGCCCGATCGTTCCGTCCAGCCGATGGCAGCGGGCTCGGCGACCCGGCGGATCACCTGGCGGATGCCGCCCTCGTGCACCACGTAGCCGGCCCACACGCCGGGGTAGTCCTTGACCGAGCCGACCGTGGTGAGCACCAGGGGACCGTGGTGCCACCGCCGGTTGCGGTGCACGTGGCCCGAGGTGACGAAGGTGGCGGGATGTGCCGCGGCGATGCTGTCGAGGACGCGGCGGCCCTCGTCGCGCGGCACCCCCAACGGATAGCTCGTGGGGACCACGCCGCGTTGGAACTGGTGGTGCATCGCCACCAGCGCGCCGCCCTGCGCCTCGGCCAGCGCCTCGCTGAGCTCCGCTGCGAGGTGGCCGAGCCGTCCCCGGTCGTCGCCGACCTGCGCGCTGTCGAGCAGGACGAGCCGCAGCCCGGGCACGTCGATGGTGGTGACGCCTTCGACCACGTCGAGCCCCACCTGGCGGAGCGCGACGCCGGGGTCGATGGTGCGACGGCGCTTCTTCTCGTGGTTGCCGGGGATGACGTCGACCGGCATCGGCGCGTCCGCCAGCAGCTTGCCTGCCACCTGCCACGGTGCCGGGTGCGCCTGGTCGACCACGTCGCCCTTGACCAGCAGGCGTTGCGCGCCCCAGGCGGCGGCCTCGGCGATGGCGGCGCGCGTGCAGCGCACCGGATGGGGGTCGAGCAGGTCGTCGTCGGTGATGGTGTGGAGGTAGCCGAACGTGGTTTCGCCGATGTGGAGGTCGCTGATGGTGGCGAGGCGGTAGCACTCCTCGCCGGGTGGCGGGAGCGGGGTACGGAAGGCCAGCGTGCGGCGCCGGTCGGGCACGCCCTCGCCGCTCGCCTCGAGGCGGAGGTGGCTGCCTTCGGGGAGCCCGGGCAGCTCGACGGCGCCGGGCCCGCCGTCGGTGGCGACGTCGACGATGGTGTCGGCCACCCGGAAGCGGACGGGGCCCGGCCCGAGCGCGCTCCACGTGACCTGCGCGGCGCGGGGCTCGACCGCGAAGACCTCGAGGCGGCGCGCCGCCGGGTGGTCGCCGGGAGGCCGGAGCGCGTGGCGGATCTCGGGCAGCGTGGGCACGAGCCCAGTGGCGACCGCGCGATGCACCGACCAGCGGAGCGGGCCGGTGGGCCCGCTCGGTGGGCGGCGTTCGCGGGTCACGACAGGGCGTCGCCGAGCCGCGCCTGCTCGCGTGCGGCGAGCTCGACCGTGACGCGCATGCGCTCGAGGTGCTGCGCGAAGGCGCGGGCGGCCTGGGGCACGGGATGCGCCTCGAGGAAGGCCTCGACCTGCGCGGCCAGGGCGGCGTCGTGGAAGGTGCGCACGCCGGTGATCATGCGCGACACCGCGTTGGTGGGCAGGCGCGCGATGAGCTCGTCCCAGTGCGACGTGGCGAACGTCCACGCCATGGCCGCGTTGGCCCGGTTGGTGAGCGCCCGGTTGAGGAGCAGCCCCGCGTCCTGGGTGCGGACGTCGGGCCCCAGCAGCAGGTCGAGGAAGCGCGAGAAGAGCGCGGGGTCGTCGACGTCGGCGAGGGCGCCGAGGTAGCGCAAGGTGTCCTGCGGCGTGGTGGCGGCCTTGGACCGCGCCAGGAAGTCGTCGAAGGTGGCGGTGTCGGCGTGGCCGGCGACCACCCGCACCGCGGCGTCGGCGGTGGCGGGGTCGACCTCCACCTCGCCGGCGAGGATGCGCTGCGACTGCTCGAGCACCCGCTCGTCGTGGGCGAGCACGCCGAGGGCCTCGAACAGCGCGGCCCGGAGCACCGTGACGCGCTCGGGCTCGTCGGCGAGCGGCGTGGGCCCGAGCCGGTCGAGCGCCGGCGACAGGAGCGTGCCGACGAACGCAGCCACGCGGTCGCGCGTGGCGTCGGCGGAGATGCGGTCGAGGGTGGCGAGGGCTCCGATGAGGCGGCGCCACACCGACACGTCGGGCTCGTCGCCGAACGCCGCGGCCAGCTCGAGGAACTCTCGTGCAGGCGTGGTGCCTGCCAGCACCGACGACCAGGTGTCGTCGACCAGCGAGTAGCGCTCGGCGGGGTTCAGCGAGGCCTGCGCCCGAGCGGTGACCGCAGCCCGCAGCTCGGGTGTGTAGCGCACCCGGTAGAAGCCGCTGGCGCCACTGTTGGCCACCACCCACGAGGCCGCGGTGGGCAGGTCGATCTCGAGCGCGTCGCCGTCGAGCAGCTCCTTGCGCTCGTGGATGTCGCCGGTGGAGGCGTCGGCCCAGCGCACCAGCACCGGCACGGCCCAGCGGCCGCCCGCGTCGCCGCCCAGGTAGCGGAACTGCTCCTGGGTGAGGCGCAGCACCGTGCCCTCGGCGGCGAGGTCGACGCCGATGACCGGGTGGCCGCCCTGGAAGATCCAGGTGTCGGCGATGCGGCGGACCGGCTGGCCGGTGGCCGCCTCGAGGGCGTCCCACAGGTCGGTGGTCTCGGTGTTCCCGTAGGCGTGCTGTGCCAGGTAGGCCCGGATGCCGGTGCGGAAGTCGGCCTCGCCGAGGTACTGCTCGAGCATGCGGACGACCGACGCCCCCTTCTCGTAGGTGAGGACGTCGAACATGCCTTCGGCGTCGGCCGGCGACACCACCTCGAACTCGATGGGGCGGGTGGCGGCGAGCGAGTCGGTGTCGTAGGCGGCCGAGCGGCTGAGGGCGAAGGTGGTCCAGCGGTCCCAGGCGGGGCGGAAGGGGTCGACCGCGAGC
>JADGOP010000184.1 GCA_017882935.1 Actinomycetota bacterium | reverse complement strand
TGCTGGACGACTACCACGTCATCGACGCGGCCGACGTGCACGAGGCGATGGCCTTCCTGCTGGACCACCTGCCCCGACAGGTCCACCTCGTGATCGCCAGCCGTGCCGACCCGCCGTTGCCCCTCGCGCGGCTGCGGGGGCGTGGCGAGCTCGTCGAGGTCCGCGCCGCCGACCTGCGCTTCACGTCCGACGAAGCCGCGGCGTACCTCGACGGGATGACCGGCCTGGAGCTGACCGTCGCCGACGTCGCCGCGCTCGAGGAGCGCACCGAGGGCTGGATCGCCGCGCTCCAGCTCGCGGCCCTCTCGATGCAGGGCCGCGACGACATCGCCGGCTTCATCGCCGGCTTCGCCGGGGACGACCGCTACATCGTCGACTACCTGGTCGGCGAAGTCCTGCAGCGTCAGCCCGACGACGTCCGGAGCTTCCTGTTGCGGACCTCCGTGCTGAGCCGCCTCACCGGCCCACTCTGTGATGCCGTGACCGGGCAGCACGGCGGGTCCGCCACGCTCGAGGAGCTCGATCGCGGGAACATGTTCATCGTCCCGCTCGACGACCGTCGCCGCTGGTACCGCTACCACCACCTCTTCGCAGACGTGCTGCGGGCCCGGCTCCTCGACGAGCAGCCCGACGAGCTCGCGGCGCTGCACCGGCGCGCGAGCGCCTGGCACGAGGACAACGGTGGGCGACCGGAGGCGATCCGCCATGCGACGGAGGGCGGGGACTTCGAGCGGGCCGCGGACCTCATCGAGCTGTCGATCTCCGGGATGGTGAAGGGTCGGCAGGAGGCCACCCTGCGGCGTTGGTTGGAGGCGCTCCCCACCGAGCTGTACGCCGTCAGGCCCGTGCTGAGCATGGGCTACGTCGGCGCCCTGATGGCGAGTGGCGAGTTCGAGGGCGTCGAGGCGCGCCTGCGCGACGCCGAGCGCTGGGTGGAGCCGACGACTGGCGGTCCATCCCGAGCCCGGCCGGTCGAGATGGTCGTCGTGGACGAGGAGCGGTTCCGGGGCCTCGCGAGCTCGATCGCCGTCCACCGGGCCGGGCTCGCCCTGATCGCCGGTGACGCGGCCGGCACCACCACCCACGCGGAGCGGGCACTCGACCTCGCCGGCCCGGACGATCACCTCGAGCGTGGCGCGGCAGCCGCGCTCCTCGGCCTCGCGCACTGGACTCGCGGTGATCTCGAGGTCGCACATCGTTGGTACGCCGATGGCATGGCCAGCCTGGAGAAGGCGGGGCACCTCGCCGACGTCATCGGGTGCGCGCTGGCCGTCGCCGACATCCGGATCGCGCAGGGTCGGCTCCGTGACGCGATGAGCACCTTCGAGCGGGCCCTGCAGCTCGCGACCTCCTCGGGGGCGGTCGTGCTCCGCGGGGCGGCGGACATGCACGTGGGCATGAGCGAGCTGTTCCGTGAGCACAACCAGCTCGACGCCGCCAGGGAGCACCTGGTGACAGGCAGGGAGCTGGGCGAGCACGCCGGCCTCCCCCAGAACGCGTACCGGTGGCAGGTCGCGATGGCCCGGGTGCGGGAGTGCGAGGGCGACCTGGATGGCGCCCTCGACCTGCTCGACGAGGCGGAGCGCCGGTACGTCGGCGACTTCTTCCCGAACGTGCGGCCGGTCGCAGCGGTGCGGGCACGGGTGCGGGTGGCGCAGGGCGCCGTGGGTGAGGTCCTCGGGTGGGCCGGTGAACGTGGCCTCTCCGTCGACGACGACCTCAGCTACCTGCGGGAGTTCGAGCACCTCACCCTCGCCCGGGCGCTCGTGGGCGACCACCTCGCCGACGTCGACCGACCCCCGGACGAGGCGGGCCGGTTCCTCGAGCGCCTCCTGGCGGCGGCGCTCGAAGGGCGCCGGACGGGTAGCGCCATCGAGGTCCTCGTCCTGCAGGCGCTCCACCACCAGGACCACCGCAACCTGCCCGCAGCGCTGGCATCGCTGGAACAGGCGCTCGCCCTGGCCGAGCCGGAGGGCTACGTCCGGGTCTTCCTCGACGAGGGCCCCCGCATGGCCGCGCTGCTGAACGACGCGGCGCAGCAGGGCGTGGCCCGCGACCAGGTCCGCCGTCTCCTGGTCGGCGTCAGCGAGACGCCGCGGAGCAGCCCCGCGCCGCGTGGTCTGGTCGAGCCGCTCAGCAGCCGCGAGCTCGACGTGCTCCGGTTGCTTCGCAGCGATCTGAGTGGACCCGACATCGCCCGCGAGCTCACGGTGTCGCTCAACACCGTGCGCTCACACACCAAGAGCATCTACAGCAAGCTCGGCGTGAACAACCGCCGAGAGGCCGTGAGCCGGGCGGGCCAGCTCGACCTCTGACCACCGGGGCCGCGAGGGTCCCGGACGGGGACATACCGGCGCCCAGGGTCGGCTCCGGTTGCTCTCTGTCGCCTCGACGACGAGCATGGGGCCGTGCGTCTTCGCCCCGTGCTGCTCGCCCTGGCCCTGTTCGCGATCCTCGCCGCGGGGTGTGACTGGCCCAACATCGTCCCGTCCGGCCCGGCGCCGTTGCGCTACCGCGACCCGATCTTCAGCTCGGTGACGGTGACGAGCAACGTGACCTACGGCAGCGCGGTGAACCTGGGGAACCAGACGATCCCCCTGCAGCTCGACCTGTACCAGCCCACGGGAGACACGGTGACGAGCCGGCCCGCCATCGTGTGGGTGCACGGCGGCTTCTTCAGCAGCGGCAACAAGACGTCGGGCGAGCTCGTCGACGAGGCGACGACGTTCTCGAAGGAGGGCTACGTCAACGTCTCGATCAACTACCGGCTCGAATCCCCGGGGTGCTCGGGAACGTTCTCGAACTGCATCCCGGCCACCCAGGAGGCCTGGGCCGACGCGCAGACCGCGGTTCGCTACCTGCGTGACAACGCCGCGGCGCTCGGCATCGACCCCACCCGCATCGCCATCGGCGGCTCGTCCGCAGGTGGGATCACCGCGCTGAACGTCGGCTACCTGTCCTCCGAGAACCCCTCGTCGTCGGTGCGGGCCGCGGTCTCGATCTCGGGCTCGTCGCTCGCGACCACTGGGGCCATCTCGCCGGGTGACGCCCCCGCCCTCGACTTCCACTGCACGACCGACCCGCTCGTCTCGTACGGGTTGATCCAGAACACCATCACCGCCGCCAAGGCCCAGGGGCTCGACGCGTTCCTCGAGTCGTGGGACGAGACCTGCCACGTGCCGTACGTCGAGCACCGCCAGCAGATCCTCGACCAGACGAGGAACTTCCTGTACGGCGAGATGGACCTCGCCCACGCCGCCAGCTGAGCGGCCTGGTCGGTCCCGCTGCGGACGATTCACTGAACCGGAAGTGCGCGCCACGCGCGTTTCCGGTGCAGTGAACCGGTGACCCCGTACGCTCCGGAGGTTCGCCGAGCGCTACGCCGAGGACTTCGGGCTGCTGGCCGACCTCGGCCTGACGCACCACCGGCTGTCGTTCGAGTGGGCGCGGCTCGAGCCCGAGGCCGGCGTGCACGACGAGCGCGCCGTCGCCCACTACCGGGCCGTGCTGCAGGCCGCCCGTGACGCCGGCATCATCCCGTGGGTCTGCCTGCACCACTTCACGCTGCCGCGCTGGTTCGCCGACACGGGTGGCTTCCTCGTCGAGGGCAACCGCACGGGCGCGTGGGCCCGGCACGTCGACTACGTCGCCGAGACCTTCGGCGACCTGGTCGGTGGCTGGCAGCCGGTCAACGAGACGAACTACTACGCCCGCGCGGCCTACCGCGGTCGGGGGTGGCCGCCCGGCCACGACGACCCGGTCGAGGCGGCCTTCGTCGACGAGGCGATCCACCTCGCCACCGCCGAGGCCGCGTTGCGGCTGCGCGGGACCCGGCTGCCGGTGTCGAGCGTCCTCGGCCTCTCGGCGATCGTCCCCCAGGACGACACGCCCGAGACCGGACGCCTGGCCGAGCGTCTCTTCGACACCTACTGGGCGCCCGCGCTGGGACTGCACCGCGACGGCGTGCTGCAGGTGCGGGGCCGCGAGCCGCTCGAGCGTCCCGACCTGGCCGGGGTGTTCGACCTGATCGGGTTCTCGTACTACGCCGCCATGGGCGTGAACGCCGGGAGCCTCGCCATCCACCCGCCCGATACGCCCGTGTCGCCACTGGGCTACGGCATCTGGGCCGACGGCGTGGGCGTGGTGCTCGACCGGCTGCGCACCGAGGTCCCCGACACGCCGTTGCTGGTGGCGGAATACGGCATCGGCACCGACGACGACGAGCAGCGGGCGCGCTACCTGGCCCGGGGGCTCGAGGTCGTCCACGACGCACTCGACCGTGGGATCGACGTCCGTGGCCTCCTCCACTGGACCGGCGTCGACAACTACGAGTGGCTGCACGGGTTCGACGTCGCGTTCGGCATCATCGACCGCGACCGCAGGGTGAAGCCGAGCGCGGCGGTGCTGCAGCACGAGGCCCGTCCGTAGGACCCGTCACCAGCTGACGATCGGACCGCGCTACTGGTTGCGCACCCGCACGTGGAGGGTCGCGGTGTTCTCGGTGAACTGGTCGACGCGCACCAGCACGGTGACGGTCCAGAGCCCGGTCAGGGTGAACAGCGTGCCGTTGACCTGGTAGTGCCCGGGGCCTGCCTTGAACGCGTCGTGCTCGAACGGGCCGATCGCCTTGGCCGGGAGCGTGAACTGGACCTTGACCGAGAGGGCCTTGTCGTCGGCGCGGCCGAACTTGTCGAGCAGGTACGCGTGCATCACGGCCGGACCGGGCACGGCCGGGTCGATCACGACGTTGACGGTGCCGTCGCCGAGCGGGGCGGTGCCGCTGTAGACGCGGGCGACGCCGGCCGCGGTGTGCGCGGGCACGGCGTTGACGAGCAACGAGGTGACGGCGAGCACCGCGACGACACCGATGACCTCGGTGCGAAGCGTGGTCCGCAACCGCGACCAGGCCTGCTTCTTCGACGGCTGTCGCTCGATGGCAGGCACGAGCCGGTAGTGGTTGTACGCGCCCACGCACGCCACGCCGGCAACGAGGGCCACCTTCACGATGAGCAGCTGGCCGTAGTAGGTCGACGTGAGGGCCCGCAGCACCTGGACCTCGCGCCACGCCAGCACGAGCCCGGCAGCGCCCACCGCCAGGATCGCCACGGTCGCGACCCCGGAGAAGCGGCCGACGAGGCGGCTCGACGCGACCGGGTCGTCGAGACCCGTGCGGCGGCGTTGTCGCAGCGCCAGCCAGAGCATGACAAGGCCGCCGGTCCACACGGCCGCCGCAGCGACGTGGACCGCGTCGGCGAGCTCGGTGAGCCAGACGGGGTCAGTCGTGCGCGTGTGCCCGGGGAGGGCGAACGCCACCGCGACGAGGGCCACGCCCACCACCGACAGCCCCAGGGCGACCCGGCGGTTCCGCAGGAAGACCGCGGCCACGGCCACGGCCAGGCCGACCAGCAGCGTGACGAGCGCGGGCCCGGTGCCCTGACCGAGCACCTGACCGAGCACCCCGCCGTGGAACACCGAGCCCACCCCGAGCCCGGTGGCGAGCGCAGCCTCCTGTGGCACCTGGAGCAAGGCCGCGACCAGCCCCACGACGGCGGCGATGACCACGACGCGGACCAGCCCTGGCTCCCGATCGTCGCGATCGTCGATCGCCGTGAGGAACAGCGCGCCCCCGGCAG
>JADGOP010000183.1 GCA_017882935.1 Actinomycetota bacterium | reverse complement strand
CCTCGATCTGCTGGAGGCCGAAGGTGCGGGCGAAGTCGAAGTCGCGCTGGTCGTGGGCGGGCACCGCCATGATGGCGCCGGTGCCGTAGCCCATGAGGACGTAGTCGGCGATGAACACGGGGACGGGCTCGCCGTTGACCGGGTTCGCTGCGAAGGTGCCGGTGAACACGCCGGTCTTCTCGCGGGACTCGACCTGGCGCTCGACGTCGCTGCGCTGGCTGGCTGCTCGGGTGTAGCCCGCCACGGCCTCGGCCGGGGTGGTGGCGCCGGCCGTCCACTCGGCCGGGGTGGCGTCGGGCCACGACGAGGCCGTGAGCCGGCCCACCAGCTCGTGCTCGGGGGCCAGCACCAGGTAGGTGGCACCGAAGAGGGTGTCGGGTCGGGTGGTGAACACCTCGATGCCCGGGCCGCGACCCCCGGCGGGACCCACGCGGAAGGTGACGTTGGCGCCCGTGGAGCGACCGATCCAGTTGCGCTGCATCAGCTTGATGGGCTCGGGCCAGTCGAGCCGGTCGAGGTCGCCCAGCAGCCGCTCGGCGTAGGCGGTGATCCGCAGCATCCACTGCTCGAGCGGGCGCCGGTAGACCGGGAAGTTGCCGCGCTCGGAGCGACCGTCGGCGGTGACCTCCTCGTTGGCCAGCACCGTGCCGAGGCCGGGGCACCAGTTGACGGGCGCGTTGTGGCGGTAGGCCAACCGGTGTGCGTCGACGACCTTGCGGCGCTCGACCTCGTCGAGCTCGGCGTAGAGCCGCCCCGAGGGGTTGGTGCCCTCGCCCGGTTCGCGGGTTCCGGCGGCCAGCTCGGCCTCGAGCTCGGCGATGGGCCGGGCGCGGTCGGCGTCTGGGTCGTACCAGGCGTTGAAGATCTGCAGGAAGATCCACTGGGTCCAGCGGTAGTAGGCCACGTCGGTGGTGGCGAGCACCCGGCGCGAGTCGTGGCCCAGCCCGAGGCGCCCGAGCTGGCGCTGCATGTTGGCGATGTTCGCCTCGGTGGTGGTGCGCGGGTGCTGGCCCGTCTCGACGGCGTACTGCTCGGCGGGCAGGCCGAAGGCGTCGTAGCCCATGGTGTGCAGCACGTTGTGGCCGGTCATGCGCTTGAAGCGGGCGAGGACGTCGGTGCCGATGTAGCCCAGCGGGTGGCCCACGTGGAGGCCCGAGCCGCTGGGGTAGGGGAACATGTCGAGCGCCTAGAACTTGGGCCGGTCGGCGACCCGCTCGAAGCCGGCGGCGAGCGGACCGGTGGGGTTCGCGGCGTGGAAGGTGCCGTCGGCCTCCCAGCGCTGCTGCCAACGGGCCTCGATCTGCTCCGCGAGCGCGGCCGTGTAGCGGTGCGGGGGGATGTCGGGTTCGGGGCGCGCGGAATCGGCGTCGACGTCGGCCATGCGCAGCACGGTACTTGCCCCACGCGGGGTCACCCGCGCCCAGTGGGCCCCCGCACACCAGGGTTCTGGGGACGCTTTCGGCGCGGTATGCACCGAATCCGTCCCCAGAAGGCGGAGGATGGTCCGTAACCGACCGCTACCCGCCGGAGTCGAAGAGGCCATGCCGACGCTCAGAGAACGCCTGGTCCTGGCCGCCCAGCAAGGTGGCACGGTCACGTTCGTGGGGCCCGACGAGCCGGTCACCGTGCCCTGGGCCGAGCTGCACGCCGACGCCACCCGCGTCGCTGCCACGCTCCAGGCGCAGGGCGTCGGCGTCGGCGACCACGTGGCGATCCTCGGGCCCACCACGCGCGACCTGGTCACCACCATCCAGGCGGTGTGGCTGGCCGGCGCCACCGTCATGGTCCTGCCGCTGCCGATGCGCATGGGCTCGCTCGAGGAGTTCGTGTCGCAGACGCGGGGTCGCATCATGCACGGCGACACCGACCTCCTGGTGATCGACCCGCAGCTGGCACCGTTCCTCGACGCCCACCCCTCCGACCCCACCACGGTGCAGCTCGACGACCTCGTGGCCGCCTCGGGACACCCGTACACCCAGCCGCCCGACGACCCCGACCGGCTGGCCATCCTGCAGTTCACCAGCGGCTCAACGTCCGACCCGAAGGGCGTGATGCTGCCCGACCGCGTGCTGTGCTCGAACCTCGACGCCATCACGCTCGCCGGTGGCCTCCAGCTGAAGGACGACGTCTTCGTCTCGTGGCTGCCGCTCTACCACGACATGGGCCTCGTCGGGATGCTCACCGTCCCCATGAGCTTCGGGTCCGACCTGGTGCTGGCCGCCCCGCAGGACTTCATGGCCTCGCCGTCGCGCTGGGTCGAGTGGCTGTCGACCTACGGCGGCAGCGTGACGGCCGGCCCCAACTTCGCCTGGGTGCTGGCTGCCCGCGCGCTGCGCCGGCTCGAGGGGCTCGACCTGTCCCGGTTGCGCATGGCGCTCAACGGTGCCGAGCCGGTCGACCCCGCCTCGGTCGAGGCCCTCGTGGCCGCAGGCGCCCGCCACGGCATGCGGCCGGGAGCGATCTTCCCTGCGTTCGGCATGGCCGAGGTGTGCATCGGCGGCACGTTCCCCGAGCCGATGCGCGGCCTCGTCACCGACGACGTCGACCAGCGCGTGCTCGAGACCGAGGGCTACGCGGCGCCGGTCGCCGCCGACGCGCCCGGGGTGCGCCGCCTGGCCCGGCTGGGCCCGCCCGTGCCGGGCATGGAGATGCGCATCGTCGACCCCGACTCCGGCGACGTCCGCCAGGAGCGCGAGGTCGGTGAGCTCGAGCTGCGGGGCACCTCGCTCACGTCGGGCTACTACAAGCGCCCCGACGCCACGGCCGACGCGCTGCACGACGGCTGGCTGCGCACCGGCGACCTGGCCTACACGGTCGACGGCGAGCTGGTGATCTGCGGTCGCATCAAGGACCTCATCATCGTGGCCGGGCGGAACGTCTTCCCCGAGGACATCGAGCGCGCCGTGGCCGACATCGAGGGCGTGCGCGCCGGGAACGTCATCGCCTTCGGGGTCGACGGCGAGCGGGGCCGCCCCGGCCTGGTGGTGGTCGCCGAGGCGAAGGCCGACGACGTCGAGCCGGTGCGTCGGCAGGTGGCGCTGCGCGTCCGCGACGTGGTCGGGCTGCCGGCCAAGGAGATCGTGCTGGTGTCGCCCGGATCCCTGCCGAAGACCAGCTCCGGCAAGCTCCAGCGCACGCTCTGCCGCACCCAGTACCTCGACGAGGGCCTCGCGCTGCTCTGACCCGCGGGTGGCCGCGTGCCGCCCGTGCGCAGTAGTTTTCCCGTGCTCGTGTTCCGGGGAGGCACATGGCTGTGGGGGCTGCCGCCGAGAGCGGGCCGGTGATCGCGACGCGGGTGCGGCGGTTCGTGGATTCGTGGCGCCCGGTGGGCGACGTGCACTTCACGTTCGGCCGATCCACCCGCCTGATCGGGTCGGTGCTCATGCTGGTGACCGCGCTGGCCGCCTCGTCGCTGCTGCTGTTCTGGCATCCGAGCACCATCGTCCTGCGGGGCCCGTGCCTGGCCATCGCCTGCTCGATGATCCCGGCCGCGGTGCTGTCCATCATCGTGCTCCTCCGTGCCGGCGACGAGCGCACCCGCAAGCACTTCGAGTGGTGGGTGCCGGGCGTGCTCGCCCTGATGGTCGCGGAGGCCGCGTTCGGTCTCGGCGTGAACCCGGTGACCGGGCACGTGGCGCCGTACGTCACGTTGTGCGTGCTCGCCGCGGTGGTCCTCGGCATGGCCTCGTTGCTCGCCGCGCTGCGCACCATCGTCGACCTCGACACGCTCCGGGCCGACGTGCTCACCGGCCTCGTGGGGATCGTGGCGCTGTGGGCCTGCACCAGCATCATGTTGGCCGAGCTGGCGCCGAGCCGGGTGGCCGCCTCGGCCTGGCTCCTGGGCGCAGTGGTGGCGACCGCGCCGGGCACCTCGTACCTCGGCAGCCGCGTGTACCAGGCAGGCGGACCCGCGCTGCGCCAGGACATGCGCCTCGCCCGGATGTTCGCGGCGGCGCTGTTCACCTACCTCGCCATCGTGATGATCGGGGTCATCGAGACCTGGCCCGAGTTCGAGCCGGTCGTCGCGCCGTTCGTGGCGCTGTCCGTCGCGTGCCTCACGCTCATGCCGCTGTGGCACCGCTCGGATCCCGACGCGATCGTGGCCGGACCGCTGCAGGAGGCCCAACCGCGGCACGCTGCGTTCGTCATCGCACCGGTCGTGGCGCTCGCCGGCCTGTCGATCTGGGTGTGGCTGCGCCCGCACTCCGAGCCCGTCACGGGCCCGCTCATCGCCTACCTGCTCGCCACGTGCGCGCTCCTCGCCGTCCACGGCATCTACACGCAGCGGGAGTCCGAGACGCTGCGCCGCGACTTGCACCACCTGGCCACCCACGACGAGCTGACCGGCCTGTGGAACCGCCGTCAGGGCGAGCTGCTGCTCGCCGCCGCGCTCGACCCGCTGCCCGACGCCACCGGCGGGGTGGCTGTCATCACCCTCGACCTCGACGGCTTCAAGGACGTGAACGACCGCCACGGCCACCCGGCAGGTGACCGGCTGCTGTGCGACGTGGCCGCCGCGCTCGAGGGCGCCACCCGACGCCGCGACTCGGTGTGCCGCTTCGGTGGCGACGAGTTCGTGGTGTGGTGCACGGGCGTCCTCGACCTGAGCGAGGCCAGGGCCGCGGCCGAGCGGGTGGTCGACGCGGTGCGGCGCCTCCGGTCGACCCCAGAGGAGCTCTCGGGTGGGACGATCGGGGCGAGCGCGGGCGTGGTGTTCGTGGAGCACTGGCTGCCGCCTGCCGTCGCGCTCGCCGCCGCCGACGAGGCGCTGCTGCGGGCCAAGCGCGACGGACGTGACCGGGTGGCCGTGGGCGAGGTGCCGGCGCACCCGTCGGGCTGACCCCGGAGGACAGCGTCAGGAGGTGCCGCCGGGGGGCTGGTCGCGCAGGAACCGCTCGAACTCGGCCGCGATGTCGTCGCCCGAGGGGAGCGGGCCGGCAGGCGACGACTCGTCGAGCTGCTGCTCGAGCGAGCGCACCATGGCTGCGTGCTCGTCGTTGCCGGCGATGAGCGTGTCGATGCGGGCCTGGGCCTCCTCGGCTTCCTGGGCCAGCGTGCCGAAGTCGAGCTGGAGGCCGCTGAGGGCGTTGAAGCCCTCGATGAGGGCCATGCTGGCCTTCGGGTACGGCATGCCCGCCACGTAGTGCGGGACCTGCGCCCAGATGCCCAGCGAGCGGATGCCGTGGGCGTGCGAGCGCTGCTCGATGGCCGCCTGGACCCCTGCGGGCACGTCGAGCGTGCCGCGGACGAAGCCGATGGCCTGCGCCAGCTCGGGGGTGGACGCGGTGCACGAGAGCATGGCCGGCCGGGTGTGGGGTGCCGGGGCCGGGTAGGCGCCGAAGCCGGCGACAAGGCTGACGCCCAGCTCGAGGAAGAGGTCGACCACGGCGGCGGTGAAGGCGTGCCACTGGTGGTCGGGCTCGGCGCCGACGAGCATCAGGAAGCCGTTGCCGACCGTGTCGCGGGCGGCCCGCAGCTCGGTGGCGGGCCACCGCAGGTCTTCGACGACGCCGTCGAGGAGGTGCATGGTGGGGCGCCGGGCGCGGTGGTCGAGCAGCGCGTCGGAGTCGAAGCTGGCGATGGTGGTGGTCTCCACCGTCGAGAGCAGCGTGGCGATGGCGTTGGCCGCCCCG
>JADGOP010000182.1 GCA_017882935.1 Actinomycetota bacterium | reverse complement strand
CCTCGCCGGGCCGAGACGGAGTGACCGTGACCCCCTGCACAGCGAGAGACGTAGCCGCGGACGTAGCCAGCTACGGGTAAGTGGCTACGTTCGAACCGGACGGGACCTCTCGCGACGACCCGACACGACGCAGTCCGAGCCGGATGGGTGACCCCCCTGCCTACCTGCGGCGATGCCCCGGAGTCGTTGGTACGGACCGGCAAGATCCCGGCCTCTCCATAACGGTGCGAACTGCAAATATTCGGCTTTGCAAGCAGGGGGTCGTGGGTTCGATTCCACTCCGAAGCACCGCTACGACGACTTCCCGAGGCCGTCATCGAGCGCGGTGCCGGCCGTACCCGGCTCTGGCTCCGCGAGGACGTCCTCGATTGGAAGAAGTCGAGGACCTGACGTGACCGCCCGGGTGCGGGCCGTCGGCCGGCGCTGTCGGCGGTTCGTCGCGGGGCTCGTGGGGCTGTCCTTGCTGGCGAGCGTGCTCACGTGGTGTTCTGCCACCCCGCAGCTGGGTTTCCGGCTCGCACCGGACGGCCGGCATGTCCAAGTGCTGGTCTACCCGTGCAAGGGCTCGCGGATGCACGCCATCTCTACCTCAGCAGAGGTGGACCCGGCGACGCACTCACATCCTTCGCCGACCCCGCGGTCGGGGGCAGCCGCGCATCGGGAGGGCCTTGAGGCGGTCAGGTGATGGCGGTCGGGGATTCGGGGGTGCAGGATGTAGACATCGGACGGGGGCTTCTTGGGGGGGTGATCGATCACACGACCGTGGGGGTTTCGTGATGGTCCGATTCCCGTCGGTGGCACTCAGGTACGGCGTTCTTGTCGCCATCGTGGCGAGCATTGGCGTACTCACCGCGTGTACGCCTCCGATCGCCCCGCAGTTGACGCGCCGGCCCTATCTCACGGATCTCGTCGGCCGGTCGGTCGAGGTGAACTGGGCCACCGACACGAGCAACACGGTGGCCAGTGCCTCATGGGGAGCGGTCGATGCCACCGGTGGGTGCACCCCGACGAACGTGGTGTCCGCCGCTCGCACGAGCATCACGGTCGGTACGACCTCGGAGTACCAGTGGAAGGCCACCCTGTCGTTGCCTGCCTCGGGTCGGTACTGCTACCGGGTGGCACTCGGCTCCCTGGACCTGCTCGGTGGTGAAGCGTCACCGATCTTCACGACCCAGGTGCCCGCGGGGGCGTCCGACACCTATTCGTTCGCGGTGCTGGGTGACTGGGGGCTCACCGACGCCTCGGGAGACAACGCCGACACCACCAGGTTGTTGGGGCAGTTGGCCGGCTCGGGGGCACGCTTCGTCGTGTCGGTGGGTGACAACGGCTACCCGTCGGGCAGCCAGACCAACTACGGCGACCTGCAGCACCACGCCAAGGACACCAGCGCCATCTTCGGGTCCGCGTTCTGGCCGTTGGTGGGCAGCCGCCTGCCGATGTTCATCACGCCGGGGAACCACGGCTTCAGCTCGGGTTCTGCGACGCGCAGCACCGAGCAGATCAACTGGCCCCAGGACGTGGCCGTGTCGACCTCTGGCGGTCGGGCCGTGCGAGAGACGTACTGCTGCGTGAACGGCACCACGTCGGCCTCGTATCCGAGCGAGTGGTACGCGTTCGACGCCGGCAACGCCCGCTACTACGTGCTCAGCGCCGACTGGGCCGACAGCAACGTCGGCAGCGGCACCGTCTACAGCGACGACTACGCCGCGCACTGGGCACCGGGCACCCCGCAGTACGCCTGGCTCCAGGCCGACCTCGCCGCCCACCCCGCCGGGCTCAAGTTCGCCTTCTTCCACTACCCGCTCTACAGCGACCAGAAGGCCCAGAACTCCGACACCTACCTCCAGGGGGCCGGCAGCCTCGAGGGCCTCCTGGCGGCCAACCACGTCTCGCTCGCCTTCAACGGCCACGCCCACATCTACGAGCGCAACGTGCCCACCGGCCCAGGGACGTTCCCCAGCTACGTGACGGGCGGCGGAGGCGGGCTGCTCCAGCCCGTGGGCGAGTCGCCGTGCCACGCCTTCGACGCCTACGCCATCGGCTGGTCACCGACCAAGAGCACGGGCAGCCGCTGCGGTGCCGCCACCGCGCCCAGCTCGGCCGACCACGTCTACCACTACCTCCTCGTCACCGTCTCGGGCACCACGGTCACCGTCACACCCACCGACGAGTACGGACGCACCTTCGACGTCATCGCCTACACGCTGGGTTGACGAGCGCCCGACGCGGCACCCGCGGACGTCGGCGCGTGCCAGCCTGGCGTGATGGCGGCGATTGGGCGGCAGGTGGGGACGCATCAGGTCGCGGAGATGACCGGACCGGTCGTGGTGATCGACGTGATCCGGGCGTTCAGCACTGCGGCGTACGCGCTGGCTGCCGGCGCCCGGTGCATCTACCTGGTCTCGACGGTCGCTGAAGCGCTCGCCTTCAAGGCGGCCCACCCGGGCTCGGTCGCGATGGGCGAGGACCACGGCCTGCGGCCCGACGGCTTCGACCTGCCGAACTCCCCGGTGCAGGCCGAAGCCGCAGACCTCCGTGACCGGGTGGTGGTGCAGCGCACGTCGGCCGGCACGCAAGGCGTGGTGGCCGCCCGCAATGCGACCCGGCTCTGGTGCGCCGGGCTGGTGTGCGCCTCGGCGACGGCGGCAGCGGTCGACCGCGCCGGCCTGGGTGAGCCGAGCTACGTGATCACCGGCTGGTTCACCGACCGGCCCGACCGTCCCGGCACCGACGATCGCCTCACGGCCGCCCACATCGAGGCGCTCCGTCGCGGTGAGGAGCCGGACGCCGCCGCGGTCGCCCGGACGGTGGCCGGCACCGACGAGGCCGTCCGCACGCTCGCCCTCGGCGCCGGCCACGTCGACCCCCGCGACATCGAGTACGCCACGGCCGTCGACCGCTTCGACTTCGCCATGGAGGTCACCCGAGACGGGCACGGCCTCCGCCTCGACCGCACCTGACCACCCCGCAGCTCGAACTTCTGGGGACGGAAATGGCGTGTATCGCGCCATTTCCGTCCCCAAAAGGATTCGGTTGCCGCCGCTGCAGGGTCAGAGGGCGTGGTAGCCGGGCACCTCGTCGTGCTTGGAGTCGAGGTACACCTTGGCCTCGGGTCGCTGACCGAACCGGCCGTGGCTCCACCGGACCTCGACGTGCCCGTGGACCTCACCCGCCTCGCTGGTGCGCCGGTCGTCGAAGGTGGCGCGCCAGCCGACCCGTGGCTGGCCACCTGCCTGCGGCTCGACGTCGAAGGTGCGCAGCCGGTAGCGCTGTCGCCAGTCCCAGGGCGTGGCGATGCGCAGCCGCATCGAGCCCTGCCCGTCGGAGCCCAGCACGAAGTAGGGCGCCGAGCCGATGCGCAGCAGCCGCCACAGCATCGGCTCGGCGTTCGACGCGTCGAGGCGCTCGCGCCACAGCCGGGCGGTGGCGTCGCTGACCACCGCGCACAGCGCGGCGTAGGGTTCGACCGCGGCCTCGGGCCACTCGCCGCGGAGCGCCAGGGCGACGGCCCGGCGGTCGGCCTTGGTGAGGTCGGCAACCCGCGCCGGCAGCCCGCCCACGCCCACGCCCGCGGTGCAGGCCTCGTAGAGGGCCTGGTGCTCGGCCGGCGCGACGCGCTGGTACCAGTCGCTGCGGTCGTCGACGGGCGCTTGGGTGAGCAGTCCCTCGACGAGGCGCGCCGGGCTCGGGTTGTGCAGGATCCGTGACAGGTACTTGCAGCTGATCAGGTAGACGTGATCGACCCGCAGGTCGGAGGGGACCACCTCGTCGCCTGGTGGTCGGCGCCCGCCGGTCCACTCGATGAGGCGGGGTATCCGCCCGGCGAGCGCGTCGTCGGCCCGCAGGAACGCCCGACCGTTCGCGAACCCGGCGTAGAAGTCGCGCGCGTAGGCATGGTCGCGCTCGAGGGCCTGCAGCTGCCCCCAGTCGTCGTCGCCGAGCCCGGCCAACGCGGCCGGCCGTTCCCGGACGGCGTCGGCCACGGTGTCGGCTCCCAACATGCCGAGCGCCGTGGCGAGCTCGGTGACGGTGGTGCGCTCCGACGGCATTCAGCGGTCGGGTCGGCCCTCGACGGCGTAGCCCCGGAGCCGCTCGTGGTCGGCGTCGTCGAGCAGCTTGACCACGTCGAACACCGCCTTGCCCGGGCCGCGCACCACCTTGAGCGCGGCCAGCCCGGCGCTGCCCTTGGCCGGCAGGCTCGTGGTGAGCAGCACCAGCGGGCGCCGCTGGTTGGACTCGTGCAGCACCGCCGCCTTGCCCAGGGCCTTCCAGAGCGTGTCGCTGCGGCGGAGGCCCGACTGGCCGGCGGTGAAGGAGCCCGACACGTCGAACGCCCAGCCACCGCCGGTCTGGTCGGTGGCGACGAAGTGGAGGTCGATGCCGAGACCGCGCGGCTTGGCATCGGCCCGGATGTTCTCGAAGCCGCACGACCGCAGCACTGCCTCGGCGACCTCGCGCGCCTGTCGCCCCTCGCGCACCACCCGCGCCAGGACCTCCTCGTCGTCGTCGACCACGGCCACGGCGGGGAGGTGCACGCGGCTGAACGAGGGGTCGAGGCCTTCGTCGCGGAACAGCAGCTCGTACCGGGCGCGCTCGCGGGCGGCGTCGACGTAGGCCTTGTCGTTGTCGAACCCGATGAAGTGGCGGTTGGTGCGGATGGCGGCGACCGCGGTGCTGCCCGAGCCCATGAACGGGTCGAGCACGACGTCGTCCTCGTAGGTGTAGAGCTCGATGAGCCGCTTGGGGAGCTGCACGGGGAAGGGAGCGGGGTGCCCGACGCGCCGGGCGCTCTCGGGCGAGATCTCCCACAGGTCGGTGGTGGCCTCGAGGAACTCGTCGCGGGAGATGGTGGTCGTCGACGGGAGGCCCTGCTTGAGGCGCTGCTGCGGCGTGAGGGCACGGTCGAAGCGGCCCTTGCTGGCGATGACGATGCGCTCGGTGACGTCGCGCAGGACGGGGTTGGTGGGGCGCTGGAACGTGCCCCAGGCGCACGACCCGCCCGCGGCCCGGCCCTTCCACCACACCACCTCGCCGCGCAGCAGCAGTCCGAGCTCCTGCAGGATGTCGGTGACGTCGCCGGCGAGCGAGCGGTAGGGGCGGCGCCCCAGGTTGGCCACGTTGACGGCGATGCGACCACCCGGCTCGAGCACCCGCTTGCACTCGGCGAACACGTCGCGCAGCAGGGTGAGGTACTCGAAGTAGGTGGCCGGGACGCCGTTCTCGCCGAGGCTCTCCTCGTACTGCTTGCCCGCGAAGTAGGGCGGCGAGGTGACGACGAGGGCCACCGAGTTGGACTCGACCTGGGCCATGTCGCGGGCGTCGTGGCGGTGGATGACGTCGAGCTGGGTGGGGCGCTGCAGCGTGGCGTCGTCGGAGATCTCGGGCGGGGTGAAGCGCTCGTAGAAGAGGGACGCGTCGTGGTTCTCGCGCCGCGACGACCCGAAGCGGGCGGTGACGGTGGGTCGCCGCGTGCGGCCGCGCGGCTCGTCGGGGACGGGGGTGAGGGTCATCGGTTGCGCGCTTCGCCGTTGGTGCCGGCACCGCCGGAGCCGGTCGGGACCTCGGCGAAGAGCGACCGGCCGCCGGCCGCGTCGAGGGCCCGCACGCTCAGCCGCGACTGGCACAGGCGGCACTGGTGGGCGTTGGCGCCACGGAG
>JADGOP010000181.1 GCA_017882935.1 Actinomycetota bacterium | reverse complement strand
CCGGTGCGCGATGACGATGACCGTGCGCCCCTGCATGAGCTTCTCCATGGCGTTCTCGACGACGACCTCGGTGCCGGGGTCGAGCGACGAGGTGGCCTCGTCGAGCACCAGCACCGCGGGGTCGGCCAGCGCGGCCCGGGCGAGCGACACGAGTTGCTTCTCGCCGGCCGACAGCCGCGAGCCCCGCTCGTGGACCTCGGTGGCCAGGCCGTCGGGCAGCGCCTCGAAGCGCTCCAGCGACCCGATGGCGGCGAGCGCCGCGGCCACCTCGGCATCGGTGGCCTCGGGTCGGGCGAGTCGCACGTTCTCGAGGATGGTGCCGCTGAAGAGGAAGCCCTCCTGGGGCACCACGCAGAGGTGGCGCCGCAACGAGGCGTGCGACGCCTGCCGCAGGTCGACGCCGCCGAACGACACCGTGCCCGAGACCGGGTCGTAGAGCCGGGCGATGAGCTTGGCCAGCGTGGACTTTCCCGCGCCGGTGGGACCGACCAGCGCCAGGCGCTCGCCCGGGGCGACGGTGAGGTCGACGTCGCGCAGCACCAGCTCGTCGGACCCGCCGTAGGAGAACGACACCCCACGCACCTCGATGGTGCCCTGGTTGGGCAGGTCGACCGGGTCGTCGGCCTCGGCCACGTCGACCGGCGTGTCGAGCAGCGCGAACAGCTTCGACAGCCCGGCGCTCGACGACTGCACCTGGTTGAAGTACTGGCTCAGCTGCTGGATCGGGTCGAACAGGTTGGAGAGGCTCAGCACGAAGAACGACACCGTGCCGACCGTGACGACGCCTTGCAGCGTCATCCAGCCACCGACGCCGATCACCAGTCCGGTGGTGAAGGTGCCGGAGAACTCGATGATGGGCAGGTACCAGCACGAGATCCACACGGACCGCATGTACTCGTCGTAGAGGCCGCGGTTGCGGCGCGAGAAGCGCTTCACCTGCGTGTCCTCGCGGCTGAACGCCTGGATCACGCGCACGCCGCTGATGCCCTCCTGGAGCGAGGTGAGCGTGAGCCCGATCCAGTCGCGGATGCGGAGGTAGGACCGGTTGGAGTCGCGCTGGAACTTGACCGTGGCGACGATCACGAGCGGCACCGGGATGAGGCAGACCAGCAGCAGCTGCCAGGACACGACCGCGAGGAAGACGACCGCCACGACCAGCAGCACGGTGTTCGACAGCATGAGCAGGAGGCCCTGCTGCACGAGGTCCTCCATGGAGTCGATGTCGGCCGTCATGCGCGACACGATCACGCCCGCCTTCTCGCGGTCGTAGAACGGCATCGAGAGGCGCTGCAGGTGGTCGAACACCTGCGTCCGCAAGTCGCGCAGGAAGGCCTCGCCCACCTTGGAGATGACCAGGATCTGGGCCCGCTCCACGACCCAGGCGAGCAGCGCGACCGCCACGAACGCCGCCACCACGAGGTTCAGGGCGTGGCCGTCGTGCTTGGCGATGCCCTGGTCGATGCCGACGCTGACGAGGTACGGGCCGGCCAGCGTGGTGAACGCGTACATCACCACGAGCAGCCCGCCCTGGACCATGCCCTTGCGGTAGGGACGGGCGAGGCCTCCCATGCGCCGCAGGAGGTGCGGGGTGGACGAGACGGCGGACTCGACGCTCGCCTTGTCGGCGAGGTGCTGGCGCTCGTGGGAGTCGACGGGGGTGGTGTCGGTGCTCACGGGTCGACCAACCCGGCGTCGTCGGTGTCGTCGAGAGCCGAGGCGGCGGCGAGCACCGCTCGGTAGCGCTCGCTGGTGCCGAGCAGCTCGGTGTGGGTGCCGCTCGCCACGGCCCCCCCGCCGTCGAGCAGCACGACGCGGTCGGCCAGGGCGATGGTGGCCGGCCGGTGGGCGATGACGATGGTGGTGCGGCCGCGCATCACCTCGGTGAGCGCGTCGCGGATCTCGTGCTCCTTGCTGGGGTCGACGGCCGACGTGGCGTCGTCGAGGATGAGCACGCGTGGGTCGGCGAGGATGGCGCGGGCGATGGCGATGCGCTGCCGTTGCCCGCCCGACAGCGAGAAGCCGCGCTCGCCGATCTCGGTGTCGTAGCCGTCGGGCAGCGACAGGATGAAGTCGTGCGCGCCGGCGAGGCGCGCCGCCCGCTCGATGCGGTCGGGCGACGCCTCCGGGTCGGCGAAGGCGATGTTGGCGGCGATGGTGTCGCTGAACAGGAAGGTGTCCTCGAAGACGATGCCGACGGCCCGGCGCACGTCGTTGAGGCGGGCTGCGCGCACGTCGGTGCCGTCGAGCAGCACGCGGCCGGAGGTGACGTCGTAGAAGCGCGGAATGAGCTTGGCCACGGTGGACTTGCCCGACCCGGTGGCGCCCACCAGCGCGACCGACTCGCCTGCGGCGATGACCAGGTCGAGGTCGTCGAACACCTGGCGCCCGCCCGATCCGTACGAGAAGTCGACGTGCTCGAAGCGCACCTCCCCACCGCCCGGGGGCAGGGCGACCGCGTCGGGGGCGTCGAGCACGATGGGCTCGGTGTCGAGCACCTCGTGCACCCGCTGCGCCGACGCCGCGGCACGCTGGGCCTGCGCGACGATCATGCCGAGCATCCGGAGCGGCCAGATCAGCAGCGCGACGTACACGTTGAACGCCACCAGCTCACCGAGGCTCAGCTGCCCGTCGATGACGAGGTGGCCGCCGTACGCGAGCACCAGCACCAGGCCGATGTTGGGCAGCAGGTCGAGGAGCGGGACGAAGCGACCGCGGATGCGGGCGGTGAGCAGCGACACGTCGTAGAGGTCGCCCGCGGCGACGCGCAGCTTCCGGGACTGCACCGGCTCGGCGCCGAAGCCCTTGACGACGCGCACCCCGGACACCGTCTCCTCGACGACCTCGGCGAGCGCGGCCGACTCGCGCTGCACGCCCATCACGGCCGGGTGCAGCCGCGTGGAGAAGCGCTTCGCCAGCACGTTGAGCAGCGGCAGGCAGCCCACCGCGAGCACGGCCAGCACCACGTTGATGCTGAGCATGATGACGGTCGAGGCGAGGACGGTGACGAGGTTGGCCACCGTCAGCGGGATCATCACCACGAAGTTCACGATCTGCTGCAGGTCGGTGTTGGCCCGGCTCATCAGCTGACCGGTCTGCGTGTCGTCGTGGTAGGCGAAGTGCAGCCGCTGCAGGTGGGCGAACATGCGGTGCCGGAGGGCCGCCTCGCTCCAGCGCGCCTCGCGGAACGCCCAGTAGCGGCGCAACCCGGTGAGCAGCGCCGAGATCACGCCGACGCCGACGATGATCAGCGCCCACTCGGTGATCTTCTGCTGGTCGTGTGGCGTGATGCCCTGGTCGATCGCGGCCTGCACCAGGAGCGGGATGCTGACCTTGCACGCTGTCCACGCCAAGCCGGCGATGATGCCGATGACCAGGCCCCGGCGCTGGGTGCGCATCTGCGCGCGCAGCAGCGCCCAGCCGCTCCGGGTCGAGCCGGTGGCGGGTGGCGCGCTGGTGCCTGCGGACGTGGTGACGGTGGCGATCGGTGCTCCTGGGGTCCCCGCGCGGGTGCCGTGTGGCTTGACCCGCGGGTCAAGAACCGTACCGGAGGGGGCGCGCGCGACGCCCGTCGAATAACGTCCCGACGTGGCCGGTCGACATCGCCGAGGAGGCATCGCCCGGCGCACGGGCACCGTCGGCACCACCCTCGCCCGCCACCTGGCGCACACCTCGCAGCCCCTCCCACGGCGGCTCCGCAACGCCTTCATCGAGCTCGGCCCCACCTTCGTCAAGGTGGGTCAGGTGATCGCGTCGAGCCCCGGGCTCTTCCCTCCGGACTGGACCGAGGAGTTCGCGTCGCTGCGCGACCGCGTGCCGCCGTTCCCCGGCGCCACCGCCCGCGCGATCGTCGAGGAGGACCTCGGCCGACCCCTCGGCTCGGCGTTCGCCTCCTTCGAGGACGAGCCACTCGCCGCCGCCTCCATCGGGCAGGTCCACGGCGCCACCCTGCTCGACGGCACCGAGGTGGTCGTCAAGGTGCAGCGTCCCGGGCTCGACGAGCAGGTGCGCGACGAGCTGCGCGCCCTGCTGCTGGTGTGCGAGGTGCTGGAGCGCATCCCGCAGACGTCGGTGGGCTCACCCCGCGCCCTCGCCGAGGACTTCGCCCGCACGCTCCACGAGGAGATGGACTTCCGCCTCGAAGCCGACAACATGGAGCGGATGCGGCGGATCCTCGTCGACGAGCAGATCACCGACGCCCGCGTGCCCATCGTCCACCACCACCTCGTGGGCCGCCGTGTGCTCACCATGGAGCGCATCCGGGGGTTCCAGCTGTCCGACGTCGAGGGCATGAAGGCGGCCGGCGTCGACACCGAGCGACTGCTGCGCATGGCCGTGCAGACGGTGGTCGAAGGCGTCCTCGTGCACGGCTTCTTCCACGGCGACCTGCACGCCGGCAACATCGCAGTGCTGTCCGACGGCACCTTCGTGCTCTTCGACTTCGGCATCGTCGGCCGGCTCACCGAGTCCGCCCGGGCGCGGCTCGCCACCTACCTCATGGCCGTCACCACCAACGACTACGCCTCCATGGTCCGGGCGCTGCGCTCGTTCGGGTCGGTGCCGGCCGACGTGAGCGTGGAGGAGATGGCGGCCGAGATCCAGCGGCTCTACGAGCCGTTCGTGACCGACGGCGTGGTCGTCGCGCAGCTGGGCGAGCTGATGGACACCATGATCCGCTCGATGGTGAAGTACCGCGTGCGCATCCCGCGCGAGCTGGTGCTGCTCTCGAAGCAGATGCTCTACCTCGAGGGCGCCGCCCAGACCCTGGCCCCCGGCGCCGACCTGCTCCAGGAGCAGCAGGTCATCTACGCCTCGCTGATGACGAAGTACCCCGACCTGGCCGTCGAGATCATGCAGAGCATCCAGCGGGGCGCCGAGATGGACACCGCCATCGCCTCCGCAGGCCACGTCTGACCCACCCCGCACGGCGCTGGGCTCACGACCCCGTGTCGCGCAGGGCGCCGGCCTTGCCCGCGCAGTCGTAGAGGCTGCCGCTGAACGCCCGCGGCAACGACCCGCCGGTGCTGTCGGTCGTGACCGGCGTGCACACCTGGCGCGCCGCCGACAGCACACCCGAGCCTCCCGAGCCACCCTGGCCGCCGCCGAAGCGACCGCCGAAGCCACCTCCCCCGCCGAAGCCGCCGGTGCCGTCGAGCGCGCTCGAGTCCACGAGCACGTAGCGCACCCGGCCGGCGGCGACGTCGGTCGCGAAGGTTGCGACGGTCGTGGCCGGGTCGGTGCCCATGAAGCCGCCGAGCGCCATCACCGACAGCCCGTCCTCGGCCTCGAGCCCCGAGGCCGTCTGCGCGTTCGCCACCACCACGTCCCACGCGGCGTTCCCGCGCTGCTGGCGCAGGAACGCGGCCAGCGAGGCATCGCCGTGGAACGCGGCCGACCCGAACGTGCTCCCTGCCATGCCAGCGCGTGGCCCGGCCTGCGGCAGGGTGGCGTTGAGGGGCGCGTTCCACATCTCGCTGACCGTCCAGGCGGCAGGGCTGATCAGCAGCGCCGCCGCCAGGAGCCCCCCGGACACCCCGCCGGCGACCCGACGACCGGGTCCGGTCAGGCCGACCGCGCACACCGCGGCGAGGACCGTGGCGAGGAGGAGCGCGACCACCGCCCCACGGGTCCAGCCGTGGAAGTCGGGCTCCCGCGCCACGATCGT
>JADGOP010000180.1 GCA_017882935.1 Actinomycetota bacterium | reverse complement strand
GACGGCCGCCCGCGGGCGGTGAGGGGTGGGAGATCCGGCCGGAGCCGGGGACCGTTGGCGCCGGGGCCTCGTGGAGACCCACGCGGGGGCGGGAAACGGACGAGTCAGGTTACCACGCCGTCGGGGCCGGGAGCCCCATGGCGGCGGTCGCGGCGGGCGGCCGCGATGAGGCCCAGCACCTCGTCGACGGCCCGGTCGAGGTCGTCGTTGACCACCCGCAGCGCGCCCAGCTCCTCGGCGGCGCCGGCCTCCTCGGCGGCCTTGGCCACCCGGGCCTGCACCAGGTCGTCGGGGTCGCCCCGCCCGCGGAGGCGTCGCTCCTGCTCGGCGGCGTCGGGGGGATCGAGGAAGATGAGCAGGGCCGAGGGGTCACGCTCGGCGATCTGGCGGGCCCCCTGGACCTCGATCTCGAGGACCACGTCGGCCCCCTCGGGGGCCTCGGGCCAGGGCGTGCCGTAGCGGTTGCCGAGGAACTCGGCCCACTCGAGGAAGCCCCCGGCCTCGATGCGCCCGGCGAACTCCTCGGGCGTGACGAACACGTAGGCGTCGACGGCCTCTCCCGGCCGGCGCTCGCGGGTCGTCCACGACCGGCTGAGCCACAGCTGGGGGTCGCGCGGCACGAGCCGGGCGACCAAGGTGCCCTTGCCGACCCCACCGGGGCCGGAGATGACGATGATCAGGGTGGTGGCGCCGTGTGGATCAGGCGTCGCCGGGGAACGCCTCGAGCAGCGCAACACGCTGCTGGGCGCCCAGACCCCGGATGCGGCGCGTCTCGCTGATGCCGATCTCTTCGATCGTGCGACGCGCCTTGACCTTGCCGACGCCGGGAAGCGACTCGAGCACCGCCAAGACCTTCATCTTGCCGACGATGTCGTCGTTCTCGGCTTGCGCGAGCAGCTCGGACAAGTTGATCGAACCAAGCTTCAGCTTCTCTTTGAGCTCGGCCCGTGCTCGCCGGGCGATCGCCGCCTTCTCGAGGGCTGCCGTGCGTTGCTCGGGGGTGAGTTGGGGAGGTGCTGGCATGGACAAAACCCTACTGCAGCAGGCCTGTCGGGGTACGGAACCCTGTCACGAGCCCGGCACAGCGCGCTCGGAGGGCAGCCCGGCCACCAGCGCGGCTGCGGCCGCCGCGGGGTCGGCGGCCCGGGTGACGACCCGTCCGACGACCAGCAGGTCGGCGCCCGCCTCGAGCGCCTCGGTGGGCGTGACGACCCGGGCCTGGTCGTGGCGGTCGGCGCCGGCGGGCCGGGTGCCGGGCACCACCACGGTGAGGCGCGGCCCGTACTGGCGTGCCTCGCGCACGTCGGTGCCGGCGCAGACGATGCCGCCACAGCCCGCCTCGACGGCGGTGGCCACGCGCTTGGGCAGGATGTGCGGCGGGGCGTCGCCGTCGCTGGTGAGGACGGTGACCGCCAGGATCGAGGGCGTCGGCAGGCCCACGGCGGACGCGCCGTCGCGGAACCCCTCGACGCCGGCGCGCAGCATGTCGACGCCACCGAAGGCGTGGGCGGTGAGGTACGAGGCCCCCAAGGTGCCCAGCACGCGAGCCGCCCGGCTCACCGTGGTGGGGATGTCGCAGAGCTTCAGGTCGGCGAACACGTCGAAGCCCAGGTCGGCGAAGGTGGTGATGGCGTCGGGGCCCGACGCGCTGTAGAGCTCGAGGCCCACCTTCACGACGCCGAACCACGGCCGCAGCGCCTGGGCGAGCCGCACGCCCTCGATGAGGTCGTCGACGTCGAGCGCCAGCGCCAGCTTGGCGCGGACCTCGGGCGGCACCACCACGGGATCGCCCGCGATGGGGGCTGCTGCTCCGATGGCACCTTCAGGGTCGTGGCCGCTCATGCGCGTCTCCGATCAGGTCGGCCACGGCGGTCACACCGTGACGTCGACACCAGTGTTCCAGGTCGTGCTGCACGTCGATGGTCGCCGAGGGTCGGGCGAAGTTGGCGGTGCCGACCTGGACGGCCGACGCCCCCGCCAGCAGCAGCTCGACCGCGGTCGCCCCGTCGGTGACGCCGCCGACCCCGATGACGGGCAGGTCGGGTCGGGCCGCGTGCACGTCGTAGACCGCACGCACCGCGACCGGGTGGATGGCGGGGCCCGACAGTCCCCCACCGCCTGCGCCCAGCCGGGGTCGGCGCGTGACGGGGTCGATGGCCATGCCCAGCACGGTGTTGACCAGGGTGACCGCCTCGGCACCGGCGTCGTGCACCGCGAGCGCGACCTCGACCAACCGGTCGGTGTTGGGGCTCAGCTTCGCCCACCGTGGTCGCCCGCAGGCCGCCGTGGCCGCCATCACCTCGGCGCTGGCCACCGGGTCGTGGGCGAACAGGTGCCGCCCCGCCTCGGTGTTGGGGCAGGACAGGTTCACCTCCACGGCCACGACCTGCTCCGGCGCCGCGGCCAGCAGCTCCGCCGCACGGCGGTACTCGTCGACCGACCGGCCCCAGATGCTCGCCACCACCCGGGCGGCCCCGATGTCCAGCAGCTCGGGCAGCTCCTCGGCGAGCCACACGGCCATGCCCGGGCCCTGCAGGCCGACGCTGTTGATCATGCCGGCCGTGGTCTCGTGCACCCGCGGTGCCGGGTTCCCGAGCCACGGTTCGGCCGAGATCGACTTCACCACCACCGCTCCGAGGGCGGCCAGGTCGAGGTAGCGGCCCAGCTCGGCGCCGTGCCCCGCGGTGCCCGACGCCGTCATGACCGGTGAGGGCAGCGTCAGCGAACCCACGCGGGTCGCCAGGTCGACCGGACCGGGAGGGTGGCGACGCCTCACACGCCGTCCAGCGGGAGCGACTGCTGGTCGTCGAGCCGGCCGGCGTGGAAGTCCTGCAGGCTCCGCACCCGCAGGGGGTGGCGGGCCCAGTCGGCCATGCCGAGCGCCGCGGCCAGGGCCGCCGCCGCGGTCGTGAGGCAGGGGATGAGCGCGACCCCGGCGGCGGTGCGGATGTGGGCGCCGTCGGCGCGCGGGCCGCGCCCTCGAGGGCTGTTCACCACCAGGTCGATCTGCCCGGACTCGATCAGCCCGACCGCGTCGACCCCGTCGCCGGCCGTGTCGCCCAGCTTCGCGACCCGCGTGGCGACGGGGACCCCGGCTGCCTCGAGGTGGTCGGCGGTGCCGGACGTGGCGGCGATGGCGAACCCGAGCGAGGCGAGGCGGCGGGCGGCCTCGGCACCGACGGCCTTGTCGCGGTCGGCGAGCGAGATGAACACCGTGCCGTGCTCCGGGAGGGTGCCACCCGCCGCGATCTGGCTCTTGGCGAACGCCAGTCCGAAGGTGGTGTCGATGCCCATCACCTCGCCCGTGGACCGCATCTCGGGGCCGAGCACGCGGTCGGCGTCGGGGAAGCGGTTGAAGGGCAGCACCGCCTCCTTGACGGCCACGTAGCCCCGCTGCACGCCGGGCTTGAGCAGGCCCTCGTCGCGCAACTGGGCGAGGCTGTCGCCCACCATCACCCGGGTGGCCACCTTCACCAGGGGCACGCCCGTCGCCTTGGCGACGAACGGCACGGTGCGGCTGGCGCGGGGGTTGGCCTCGATGACGAACACCTCGGCCGCCGTGTGGATGGGATCGCCCGGCAGCGGCACGTGCTTCACCGCGAACTGGACGTTGATGAGGCCGCGCACGTCGAGCGCCTCGGCGATGCGCCGGGTGTAGTCCTCGATGACGGCCACGGTGTCGGCCGAGAGCGAGTAGGGCGGCAGGGCGCAGGCGCTGTCGCCCGAGTGCACCCCGGCTTCCTCGACGTGCTCCATGACCCCACCGATGAGGACCTCGCCGGTGTGGTCGCGGATGGCGTCGACGTCGACCTCGGTGGCGTCCTCGAGGAAGCGGTCGATGAGCACCGGCCGCTCGGCCGACAGACCGCCCTCGCGCCCGAGCGCCCCGAAGCCCGCCAGGTCGGCCATGGCCCGACGAAGGTTCTCGTCGTCGTAGACGATCTCCATGGCGCGGCCGCCGAGCACGTAGCTCGGTCGCATCAGGACGGGGTAGCCGATGCGCCCCACGTGGGCGAGGGCCTCCCCGATAGTGGTGGCCGTGCCACCCGCGGGCTGCGGGATCTCGAGGCGGGCGCAGAGCGCGTTCCAGTTCTCGCGGTCCTCGGCCAGGTCGATCGACGCCGCGCTGGTGCCGAGCACCAGCTCGGTGGGCAGGCGGCCCGACAGCTTCAGGGGGGTCTGCCCGCCGAGCGCCACCACCACGCCGACCAGGCCGGGGCTGCCCGGCCGGGCCGAGGCCTGCTCGGCCTCGATGACGTTCATCACGTCCTCGTAGGTGAGCGGCTCGAAGTAGAGGCGGTCGGAGGTGTCGTAGTCGGTCGAGACCGTCTCCGGGTTGCAGTTCAGCATGATGGTCTCGTAGCCGGCGTCGCGCAGGGCGAAGCTGGCGTGGACGCAGCAGTAGTCGAACTCGATGCCCTGCCCGATGCGGTTGGGGCCCGACCCGAGGATCAGCACCTTCGGCCGTTCGCTCGGGCGCACCTCGGAGTCGTCCTCATAGGTGGAGTAGTGGTACGGCGTGTCGGCGGCGAACTCGGCACCACAGGTGTCGACGGTCTTGAAGACCGCGGTGACCCCGGCTGCGGTGCGGGCGGCGCGCACGGCGGAGTCGTCGACGCCCCAGAGCCACGCGAGCTGGGCGTCGGCGAAGCCGAGGCGCTTGGCTCGCCGCCAGTCGGCCCGGGTCATGGCCGCGAAGCCGACTTCGGCGAGGTGGGCACGCTCCTCGGTGATGAGGCTGATCTGGTCGAGGAACCACGGGTCGACCCAGGTGGCCGCCGCCAGGTCGTCGACGGTGACGCCCCGACGCAGGGCCGCTTCGAGCTGGAAGGGCCGGTCGGGGGTGCCGATCGAGGCGCGCGCCACCAGCTCGTCGAGCGGCCACTCGTCGGTCTCGACCTCGGCGGGGTCGCAGTTCAGGCCGCTGCGGCCGGTCTCGAGCGACCGGAGGGCCTTCTGCAGCGACTCCGGGAAGGTGCGGCCGATGGCCATGGCCTCGCCCACCGACTGCATCTGGGTGCCGAGCACCGCCCTGGTGCCGGGGAACTTCTCGAACGTCCACCGCGGCACCTTGGTCACCACGTAGTCGATGGTGGGCTCGAAGCTGGCCGGCGTGGCCCTGGTGATGTCGTTCGGGATCTCGTCGAGCGTGTAGCCCACCGCGAGCTTGGCGGCGATCTTGGCGATCGGGAAGCCGGTGGCCTTCGAGGCGAGCGCGCTCGAGCGGCTCACGCGCGGGTTCATCTCGATGACCACGAGGTCGCCGTTGGCCGGGTTGAGGGCGAACTGCACGTTCGACCCACCGGTCTCGACGCCGACGCGGCGGATGCACTGGAAGGCGGCGTCGCGCATGGCCTGGTACTCGACGTCGGAGAGCGTCTGCGCGGGCGCGACGGTGATGGAGTCACCGGTGTGCACGCCCATGGGGTCGAGGTTCTCGATGGAGCAGATGACGACGCAGTTGTCGGCCCGGTCGCGCATGACCTCGAGCTCGTACTCCTTCCACCCCGCGATCGACTGCTCGATGAGGATCTCGCGGATGGGGCTGGCGTCGAGGCCCAGCGCCGCGAGCGTCTCGAACTCCTCGAGGGTGGAGGCGATGCCGGTGCCCTTGCCGCCCAGGATGTAGGCGGGCCGGATGATGATGGGCAGGCCCACCCGC
>JADGOP010000179.1 GCA_017882935.1 Actinomycetota bacterium | reverse complement strand
GGGTGGTCGCATCGAGGCGGGCGCGCTGCTCAACCACACCGAGGGCGCCGTCGGGCTGTCCAACGTCTTCGCCCCCACCGGGCACCTCGGGGCGGCATGGCTCGACTGCCTCGCGTGCGCCGCGGCGCTGGTCCCCGGTGCCCGGCTCGTGGGCTACGAGTCGGGGGACCACCTCGCCGCCGCCCGCGCCGCCGGCTTCACCACGACCGGGCCCCTGCGCGTGTGGATCCGCGACTGACCGGCGGTCACCGGTCGGGCGGCCGCTCCCTCACGCCTCGGCAGCGGCCACGTAGCTCGGGATGAGGGCGCCCCACCCGCGGGTGTTGGCCTCCTGCCAGGCCACGCCCTCGTCGCCCAGGCGCTCCCACCCGGAGTGGACGATGTCGAGGCGGGTCCTGCCGTCGCCGAGATCCACGAAGGTGAGCTCGACGTCGGTCGCCTGCGCGCGCTCCCGCCCGATGTGCCAGAGGTAGCCGAAGCGCTGCGGCGGGCTCCACTCGGTGACCTCGCCCCAGTCGATCTCGTCGCCGTCGGGCGTGCGCTCGAAGATGCGGCCGCCCAACCGCGGCTCGAGCACCACCAACGTGTCGGGACTCCCCGATGCCGAGTGCCCCCGGGGCCACCACGCGGACAGGCGCTCGGTCCACACCTCGAAGGCGTGCTCGGGGCTGCACGCGAGCTCGTAGCTGAGCCGCAGCGGTGCGATCACGGGCGCACCGAACGCCGGGCGCGGGCCGGGCGCGGGGCCCGCTCCGGCGATGGCGTGGTGTTCTCGGCCAGCAGCCGGAACCGACCCACGGCCTCACCCCACACCTGCGTGAGGTACGCCTCGACGGCCGCGACGCCCTGGTCGTGCAACCGGTAGATGCGCCGGGTCCCCTGCGGCTCCTCGACGACGAGCCCCGCCTCCTTCAGCAGGCGGAGGTGGCGGGACACGGCCGGGCGGCTGATGGGCAGCGCCTCGGCGACCTCACCGACCGACCGACCACCACCGCCGAGCAGCTCCACGATGGCCCGCCGGTTGGGATCGCCCAGGGCCTCGAACGGATCCCCTGCCGGCGCGGCGTTGCTCACCCTGCCTCCCCGGTCACGTGGCAGGTCACGTGGCCAGGGAGCCCGGCACGGACGCGCCGAAGCCGTAGGAGCCGACAGCGGTTGCCGCGGACGCCAGCGGGCCCTCCTCGCAGCGGTCGCCGATGTCGCGGAGGAACTCGCCGAACGCCGCCGTGTCGGTGAGCGGGTTCGTGCCGTCGTCGGTCTCGGTGGACGCGACGTGCACGAAGCTCACGCCGTCGGCGAGGCGGAACGCGGCGTACCGCACGCCCTCCGTGCCCCGGTCGTGGAGCTCGCGGAACACGTCCTCGATCAACGCCTGGTTCTCGTCCGCCCGGTCGGGCCTGGTTCGGTAGCGCACCACGGTGACACCCATCGGGCACCCCCCTTTCGGTAACTTGGTCGTTACGGTAACACGTTCGTTACCGAAAGGGAGGTGTTCGCTCCGCGCCGGGAGTGGTTGAGCGCAGCAGCGCCGGGTAGGGCTCGGACCATGGACGCGATCACCCTGCTCAAAGACGACCACCACACCGTCGAGGCGCTGTTCAAGCGCTTCGAGAAGGCCGGCGACCGGGCCTACACGCAGAAGCGTGAGCTCGTCGACCGGATCATCGAGGAGCTGTCGAAGCACGCCGCGGTGGAGGAGCAGCTCTTCTACCCGGTCACGCGGGCGACGGTTCCCGGCACCGACGACGTCGTGCTCGAGAGCATCGAGGAGCACCACATCGTGAAGTGGGAGCTCGCCGAGCTCGAGAAGCTCGACCCCCACGACGAGCGCTTCGACGCCAAGGTCACGGTCCTCATCGAGAACGTGCGGCACCACGTGAAGGAAGAGGAGACCGAGTACTTCCCGAAGGTCCGCGACGAGCTGGGCCGCCGTGCCCTCGCCGAGCTCGGTGACGCGATGGCCGAGGCCAAGGCCGGCGCGCCCACGCACCCGCACCCCCGTGCGCCGCAGACGCCCCCCGGCAACCTCGTCGCGGGCAACGCGGCCGGCGTCGTCGACCGCGTGAACGACACGGTCAGCGGCATCGCGCAGGGCAGCATCGCCGCCGTGGGTGACCTCGTCGACCGCGTCCGCGGCTCGAAGCGGCCCCACTCGGCGCCGAAGGGCACCACGACCGCCCGCCGGACCGCGACGAAGGTCTGGGCCGGCTCCGACAAGGTCATCGACGACACCATCGAAGCGGTGCGCGAAGCCAAGTCCACCGGCAAGCAGACGGCCGCCCGCGCCGACAAGACCGTCCGCAAGACCGCGCGGGCGGCGAAGACCGGGACCAAGCGCACGGTCGGCTCTGCCCGCAAGGGCGCGAAGCAGACCGTCACCACCGGCAAGCAGGCCGCCACCTCCACGGCCCGCACCGCCACCCGGACCGCGAAGGCCAGCTGACGACGGGCCGCGGTCCTTCCCTCACGGAACCCTCCCGCAGGAAGGCCTGAACTGACATGTGCCTCGCCGCGACCACCGGATTCCGCTCCTCTCCATCGGCGGCCTCCGACGCCCGCCACTGGATCTCCGACCACCTCCACCGCTGGGACATCGACGAACTGCGCGACACCGCGATGCTGCTCAGCAGTGAGCTCGTCACCAACGCGGTCGTGCACGCGTCGAGTGCCACGGAGGTGTCGATGGCGGTCGTCGACGGTGCCCTGGAGGTGAGCGTGAGCGACTCGGAGCCGCAGGTCGCGACGCTGCTGCTGCGGCGCCAGCCGGGCCGTGCCAGCCGGGCGGACCAGCAGACCATCCGTGAGGGAGGGCGCGGCCTGCACGTGGTGGCCGCGCTCGCCGACTCCTGGGGTGCCTCCCGCACCGACGACGGCAAGCGGGTGTGGTTCCGACTCGACCTGCACGAACCGGCACACGCGGAGCGACGGGGGTAACCTCCGTTCCGATGGCCGTGACCGAGGCCCCTTCGCACCGGTCGACACGGCGTGGCCCGGGGGGACCTGGCCACCACGCTCTGCCGGCGGTGACCGCCTGCCTAACGGTCCTCGCCGCCCTCACCCTCGCCACGACCGGCCCGGCCAGCGCTCGATCGGCCCGGCCTGCGCACCACCGTCCGCCGTCCCGGGCGGTGTTCGCCGTCGGGGCCGCGTCCGTCGACGTGACGCCACCCGCCGCCGGTCCCGGCGTGGCGAACCCGGCTGCGGCATGCGCCACGCCCCTGCAGCTCGCGCAACACGACGGGCACCACCTGCTGTCCCTCGAGGAGCCGTACACCGACGTCAACCACAACGGGATCTGGGACGTCGGTGAGCCGTTCGTCGACTGCCCGACGCCGCTCGTGAACGGTGGCACGGCGCCTCCCGACGGGCGCTGGGACGGGATCATGCTCGGGGGTGGCGACGGCGGCCCCCGCGAGCCCACCGCGGTCCTCGACCACCTGTGGGCGCGCACCGTCGTGGTCCGCAGCGGCGGCCGCACGGTGTCGCTCACGAGCGTCGACAACGAGGGCGTGTTCAAGGAGATCTGGGACCAGGTGCGGGCCAAGGTGCGTGCCGACGGGTACCGGTCGGTCGACACCATGCTCTTCACGTCCACCCACGACGAGTCGGCGCCCGACACCATCGGCATCACCGGCCCGAACCAGTTCACGTCCGGGGTCGACGCCTTCTACGTGCAGTTCCTGGTCGCGGGCGCGGCGCGGAGCATCGAGCGGGCGGCCACGCGGCTCACGCCAGCCGTCATCCGCTACGGGTCGGTGCACCCCGACAACCTCGTGCCCTGCTGGTCGTCGTACCCGTTCGTGGCCGACGAGGACATCGGTGCGATGCAGGCCCGGTCCGTGCGCGACGGCCACGTCATCGTCACCCTGGCCAACTACGGCATCCACGCCGAGGAACTGGGGTTCTCGTCGCCGACGCAGGACTCGCTGCACCTGTCGTCGGACTGGCCGCACTTCGCCCGCACCGCGCTCGAAGCCCGGTACGGGGGCGTGGCCATGACCGTGTCGGGCGCGGTCGGCTCGGTCGAGATGCCCCAGGTGTACCCGACCCCTCGCAGCTTCGCACCGGTCGGCGTGTACAGCTCGACGGGCAACGGCGGCTGCCGGACCACCTACGCCACCGACGCCTCGATGGTCCCCTACGGCTACACGCTGTCGACCAAGGCCCGCGGCCAGCAGGTGGCGCGGTGGACCGCCACCGCCCTCGACACCGGTGCCTGGTCGCGGTCGGGCGGCATCGACGTGGCCACGAAGTCGTTCTTCGTGCCCCTCGGCAACGCCCTGTTCGCCCTCGGCTCGCAGCTCGGGGTCATCGGCGGGAAGACCGCCTACCTCGACGGGACCGTGGTGCCTCGGGGCCCGACCGGGGCGGAGATCGGCGGCCCGGGCAACGAGTTCCAGACCGACGTGTTCTGGCTGCGCATCGGCGACGGCGGCTTCGCCAGCGCCCCCGGTGAGCTGTTCCCGTACACCTACATCCGGTCGTTCGGGGGTCCGGCCGACGAGGCCGTGCCCGACCCGTCGTGGTCACCGCCGCCCTGGATCGTGGCCCGCATGAACACCCGCTGGCGCTTCGTGGTGGGGCTCGCCGACGACATGATCGGCTACATCTTCCCGAGCACGAACGCGGTCGGCGTGCCGACCTCGTCCAACCTCGACCCGCCCGACACCGACCGCTTCGGCTGCGGGCACTCCGACGACGGTGAGGCCGCGGCACCCGACGCCGGCGACCTCGTGGCCACGCAGCTCGCGTCGATCATGCCGGCACCCCACGACGCCATCCTCACCGGTCGCTACGTCTGACGCGACGGCACGCTGCACCGCAGCCCCCTCGGCGAGGGCGGCCAGGCGTGCACCGGCCCCGGCAACACCTTCGTGCCCGCGCCGGGCGGCAGCGCCCGCGCCGTGGCGGTGGGCTCGTTCCGGGTGCGCGTCGACGGTCGGTCCCTGCGTTGGATGGACGCCGCCGGCCAGCCGCAGCGGGCACCGTCGAGCATGACCCGCGGCGTCATCGACGTCTTCGGCCACCGCTACTGGATCGACGTCTTCTGATTGCGAACTTCTGGGGACGGATAGGTGCGCCAGGCGCACATATCCGTCCCTAGAACGCGAGCCGCTCGCTCGTCATCCCGGCATCATGCCACCGCGTTCTCGGCTCAGAGGTGGCTGTAGCCGCTCGACTCCTCCTTGGTCATCGAGACCGTGATCGGGTGCTGGTCGAAGTGGGCAATGGCCGCGCGCATGTCGTCGATGAGGAGCGACGCCAGGTCGCGGCTGACGCCCTGGCGCACCAGGATGCGCTGCACCGGGATGTCGGAGGCCGTGCCGGTGAGCGTGTACGCAGGGACCTGCCAGCCCGTCATCCGCAGGCGATCGGCGAGGTCGAACAACGTGTAGCCCGGGTCCTCGCCCTCGCGGATGCGCCACGTCACCGTGGGGATCCCGGTCGAGGGGTTGCTGTCGCACAGCAGCTCGAACGGACCGAGGTCGGGGATGATGCCGGCCAGGTACTTGCCGGTGTCGTACGACGCCATGTGGACGCGGCGGTAGCCCTCGTGGCCGAGCCGCAGGAAGTCGTAGTACTGGGCCACGATCTGACCCGCTGGTCGCGAGAAGTTGAGCTGGAACACCGGCATGTCGCCGCCGAGGTAGTTCACGTGGAAGATGAGGTCGTCGGGAAGCTCCTCCTTGTCGCGCCAGATCACCCAGCCGACGCCGAGGGGC
>JADGOP010000178.1 GCA_017882935.1 Actinomycetota bacterium | reverse complement strand
CAGGTGGCGGCCATGTTCGCCATCGGCCAGGGCCTCATGGACGACGTGCCGGTCGAAGACATCAAGAGCTTCGAGCTGGCCATGATCGAGTCGCTGCGCGCCCTGCCCAGCGTGGCCCTGCAGGCCATCCAGGAGTCCGCTGCGCTCACCGACGAGACGGCGGCAACGCTGACCGAGGAGATCACGGCGTTCAAGCGCAACTACTGGTCGACGACACCGGCGGAGGCTGTGGCCCCGTAGGCCCCGACACCCATGCCCGAGCAACCGAAGGTCATCAGGAAGCGGATCAAGAGCGTCGACTCGACGCAGAAGATCACGCGCACCATGGAGATGGTGGCGACCGCCAAGCTCAAGGCCGCCCAGGACCGGGTGGCGTCGTCAGGGCCGTACCTCACCAACCTCCGCCGCCTCATGGGCGACATCGGCGCCAGCGACATCGACGTGTCGGCCTGGCCGCAGTTCGAGGTCCGCGAAGGCAAGCGGACCCTGCTGTTCGTCGTCACCGGCAACCGCGGCCTGTGCGGCGCCTTCAACACGAACCTGGTCCGCCTCGCTCGCGACACCTACGCCGCGAAGGAGGCCGCCGGCCACACGGTGCGGCTGTTCGTCGCCGGCAAGAAGGGCATCAACGCCCTGCGGTTCGCGGGGTACACGCCCGAGCGGACCTACGCCGACGAGCTGCTCGACCAGCCGACCATCGAAGAGGCCGAGTTCTTCCTCAACGAGCTGAAGGCGCCCTTCCTCGCCAACGAGGTCGACGAGGTGGTCGTGATCTACCCGCACTGGGAGGGCATCGGACGCCAGCCCCCCACCGTGCTGCGCCTCTTCCCGATCGCCGCCGACGTCGCCGAGGTCACCGAGTCGACCACCGCGCCGATCTTCGAGCCCTCGGCAGAGGTGATCCTCTACCGCCTGCTCTCGCTCTACGAGCGCCAGGTGATGTACGCCGTGCTGGCCGAGGCGGTGGCGTCGGAGCAGGTGGCCCGCCGGGTCGCCATGAAGCTCGCGAGCGACAACGCGTCCGACATGGTCTCTGACCTGACCCTCGAGTACAACAAGGCGCGGCAGGCGCTCATCACCAAGGAGCTCGCCGAGATCATCGGCGGCGTGGAAGCCCTCAAGGGCTGACCCAGAACGTGAACGTGACGTGAGATCTATGGGAACAAAGGAATCAAGACGATGACCGACACGACGACGGAAGCGACCCTGCACGGCAAGGTGGTCCAGATCATCGGGCCCGTGCTCGACGTCGAGTTCGAGAACCAGGCAGCGCTCCCCGAGATCTACACCGCGCTCACCATCGAAGAGGGCGAGGGCGACAACAAGGTCTCCCTGGTCGCCGAGGTGGCGCAGGAGATCGGCCGGAACCAGGTGCGTGCCGTGGCCATGTCGTCGACCGACGGCGTCGTGCGCGGCATGAAGGTCGTCAACACGGGCGGCCCCATCACCGTGCCCGTCGGCGAGGAGTGCCTCGGGCGGGTCTTCAACCTGTTCGGTGACCCGGTCGACAACCTCGGGCCGGTCGCGGCCAAGCAGCGCCGGCCGATCCACGCCTCGGCGCCCAAGTTCCAGACGCTGACCACCCGGACCGAGCTGTTCGAGACCGGGATCAAGGTCATCGACCTCCTGGCCCCCTACGCCAAGGGTGGCAAGACGGGCCTCTTCGGCGGTGCCGGCGTCGGCAAGACCGTCATCATCCAGGAGCTCATCAACAACGTCGCCCAGCAGCACGGCGGCTACTCGGTCTTCTGCGGCGTCGGCGAGCGCAGCCGCGAGGGCAACGACCTCTGGCTGGAGATGCAGGAGTCGGGCGTCATCGACAAGGCCATCCTCTGCTACGGCCAGATGAACGAGCCGCCGGGTGCACGCCTGCGCGTCGCCCTGTCCGGCCTCACCATGGCCGAGTACCTCCGCGACGAGGGTGGCCGCGACGTCCTCATGTTCGTCGACAACATCTTCCGGTTCAGCCAGGCCGGTTCCGAGGTGTCCGCCCTGCTCGGCCGCATGCCCTCCGCCGTCGGCTACCAGCCGACGCTGGCCACCGAGATGGGCGAGCTGCAGGAGCGCATCACCTCCACCGACCACGGCTCGGTCACCTCGGTGCAGGCCATCTACGTCCCCGCCGACGACCTGACCGACCCCGCGCCGGCCGCCGCCTTCGCGCACCTCGACGCCAAGACGGTGCTCTCCCGTCAGATCGCCGAGCGCGGGATCTACCCCGCGGTCGACCCCCTCGACTCCACCTCGCGGGTGCTCGCACCCCAGTACGTGGGCGAGGAGCACTACAAGGTCGCCCGCGACGTGCAGAGCGTCCTCCAGCGCGCCAAGGACCTCCAGGACATCATCGCCATCCTCGGCATGGACGAGCTCTCCGAGGAGGACAAGATCCTCGTGCAGCGCGCCCGCAAGATCGAGCGCTTCCTCAGCCAGCCGTTCCACGTGGCCGAGGTGTTCACCAGCGTCCCCGGTCGCTACGTGAAGCTGGCCGACACGATCCGCTCCTTCAAGGGCCTCGTGTCCGGCGACTACGACCACTTGCCCGAGCAGGCGTTCTACATGAAGGGCTCCATCGACGAAGTCGTCGAAGAAGCCGAGCGCCAGTCCGCGAAGGCCTGAGGGGGTGTCCGTGTCAGACCTGATGGGGGAGCACCCGCCGGGGTCGATGCGCACGACCAACGTGGCCGAGGAGCTGGCCCGTGGTCAGGTCAACCTGCACGTCACCGTGGTCGGTCCGCAGCGCCAGATCTTCGCGGGCGACGCCCACTGGGTCACCCTTCCCGGGGCCGACGGGCAGTTCGGGGTCTGGCCACGCCACGTCGCCATGGTGGCGGCGCTGGGCAGCGGCCCGCTCCGCATCGGCCTCCCCGACCACAGCCGCGCCGAGTTCGCGGTCCGCGGCGCCTTCCTGTCGGTGGCCAACAACGTGGTCACGATCCTGGTGGACCAGGCCGTGGCGAAGGACGAGATCGTCGAGGCCGACGCCCGGCGCGAGCTCGAGGAGACCGTCGCGGCGCTGGCCCACCCGGGCGACGACGCGGAGTTCATCCAGTTGCTCGACCGCCGGGCGTGGTGCCAGGCCCGCCTCAAGCTCCTCGCCTCGAACTCCTAGCCCCGGCCCCCGCCCCTGCGACGGCGAATGTTCTGTGGGAAGCCCCGCAATGCGGGTGCTTTCCCCGTTAGCTGCAGCAAGCGCGGGCGGTCAGAGGTCGAAGCCGGTGACCGACACGTCGACCGTGGTGAGCCCACGAGGCAGGTCGTTGCGCACCGCGTCGTAGGCGCGGGTGGCGAGCTTGCCGGCCGCGGCCGGGTCGTCGGCCGGGATGTCGGCGTCGATGGCGAGGTGGAGCCCGCTGAGGTGGCGCGTGGTGTGGCAGGTGACGTCGTCGCGCCCCAGCAGGGCGCGGAGCCGGTCGGTCCACTCGGTGTCGCGGGTGCGGAGCGCGGCTTCGCACGCGGCGACGGCGGTCTCCCCGTCGAGGAGGGTGGCGAGCGGCAGGTGGTCCCGTGTCGCGCAGCCGAGGCCCATGGGCGCGATGCCCTCCGACGTCGTGCCATCGCCGACCATCAGCGCCACATCGATGGGGCCACCCAGGGGGCAGGCGCTGTGGTCGACCGCGCCGACGCAGCCGGCCGGCGAGTCGAGCGCGGACTCCGGGGTCACGCAGCGGTGCACCCCGTGCCCCGCGGCGGTCAGCTTCTGGGCAGCCTCGTCGACTTCGGCGCCCTGGGGGCCGAGAACCAGTACGTCCATGGGGTGCTCCTGGGTGCAGGGGCCGGAACCGGGCCGGCCACTCGGATAACGGTCATTATCGAGAGGGCCCGGGAACCGGAACAGGGCCGAAGGTCCCATCGCCCGCTCCGGTAGCGTCCGGCGATGGCCCGTCGGCGGTTCGGTGTGGTGCTGCGCGTCCCGGAGCCGGTCGCGTCCGAGGTCGACGTGCTCCGGCGCGCCCTCGGCGTCGACGACGTCGGCCGCATCCCCCCGCACGTCACGATCGTGCCGCCGGTGAACGTGGCCGAGGCGGCGGTCGACGAGGCGATCGAGCTGCTGCGCACGGTCGCGTCGGGCACCACGCCCATCACCGCCACGCTCGGCCCGGCCACGAGCTTCTGGCCGACGAGCCCCGTGGTGTTCCTCGACGTGGGCGGCGACGAGGCCCGCGCCGCCATCGCCACCCTCCACGAGCGGGCCTTCGTGCCCCCGCTGTCTCGCCCCATGGGGCACGGGTTCGTGCCGCACGTGACGCTGGCCGACGGGATCGCCGAGCCGCGCATCCCCGGCGCCGTGGAGTCGCTCCGGGGCTACGAGGCCGTCGTCACCTTCGATCGGCTCCACCTGCTCGAGCAGGTGAGCGGCCCCGACGGTCGGGTGTGGCGACCCGTGCACGACGCGCCGTTCGCCGCGCCGGCGGTGGTGGGGCGCGGCGGCGTCGAGCTCGAGCTCACGTCCACCTCGGGGCTCCCGCTCGACGTGCAGCGGTTCGTGCGTCACGGCTCCCTCGAGCCCTTCGGCGGCGCCCTCGTCCGCGACGCGTGGCAGCCGCTCGGCACCCCGTTCGTCGTCACTGCGCGGGCCTCGGGGCACGAGGTCGTGGGCGTCCTCGCCGGTTGGCACCGCGGGGGGCTCGCCACCATCGACGACCTCGTCGTGGCCGAAGGCGAGCGGCGAAAGGGCATCGGCCGGCACCTCCTCGCCCGCGCCGAGAGCGAGCTGGCCGACGCGGGAGTGGACGAGGTGGTTGCCATCGTTCCCCGGCACGAGCCCACCACGGCACTGTTCCGGTCGGCAGGTTGGTTGGCGGAGTCGACGTTGCCCGGCGGGGCACGCGTCGAGTCCGACCGCATGGTCCGCATCGTCCCCCGGCAGGAGATCCCGTGAGCACGAACGCAGCCGAGGTCTGGCACCACGTCCGCGAGGTCCGCCTCGACCTGGCCCACCGGGTCGAGCGCTTCGACGAGGAGCAGGCGGCGACGCCGTCGCTCTGCGAGGGCTGGCGGGTGCGTGACGTGGTCGGCCACCTCGTTCACCTGGCCGAGGCCTCGCAGCTCTCGATGGCGGGCGATGTGGCCCGCAACGGCCCGTCGCCCCAGCGCGCCCTGGGCCGTGTGGCGATCCGGCTCGGCGACCGCCCGCTCGACGAGCTGGCGTCGCGGCTCCGTGCTGCCGCCGACGGGCGGTTCCGGGTGGCGGGCCTGCCGCCCGCAACCGTCCTCGGCGAGGTCGTGGTCCACCGCGAAGATGCGTTGCGTCCCCTCGGGACCACGGTCGACGTCGACCCGGCGTCGCTGGTCCCGGTGCTCGACCTGTACCTGCGCATCGGCTGGATCGCGTTCGGCCGCTCGCTCCGGGGCGTCACGCTCGCGGCCACCGACGTGTCCTGGCGGACGGGCTCCGGGCCGGTGGTGGAGGGCCCGGCGCTCGAGCTGCTGCTGCTCCTTGCCGGTCGCCGCGCGGGCCTTGGCGACCTGGGCGGAGCCGGCCTCGGCCTGGTGGGCGGCGGGCCGGATCCGGGGCCTGTGGTAGACCCACCGGGGTGAAAGGGCTGATCCTGTCGGGCGGGGCAGGGACCAGGCTGCGCCCGATCACCCACACCAGCGCGAAGCAGCTCGTCCCGGTGGCGAACAAGCCCATCCTCTTCTACGGCATCGAGGACCTGGCCCGCGCCGGCATCGAGGAGATCGGCATCGTGGTGGGCGAGACCCGCGACGAGATCGTGGCCGCGGCGGGCGGCGG
>JADGOP010000177.1 GCA_017882935.1 Actinomycetota bacterium | reverse complement strand
TCATCGTGAGCCGCCACCCGCTCATCGAGCGCGCCACCCCCTCCGTCAAGGAGTTGGTGGGTCGCAGCGCCGAGGAGCTGCTCGGCACCGACGCGTTCTCGTTCATGCACCCAGCCGACATCACCGTCACGGTGCTGATGATGTCGGGCGTGCTCGAGACCCCCGGCAGCTCCTGCCGCCTCCGCCTGCGCGCCCGCAACAGCTCGGGTGAGTGGGCCTGGCTCTCCGCGGAGGTCACGAACCACCTCGACGACCCCGCCATCGAGGGCGTCCTGGTGCAGCTGAGCCCGTCGGCCTCCGGCGTCGAGCCCCTCCCGTCGGAGCTGACCGGGGAGGCGGCCGCGGCCTCGGGCGACAACCCCCTGGCCAAGATCTTCCAGACGTCGCAGGACATCATCACCATCTCCGACGCCGACCTGAGGATGACCTACGTCAGCCCGTCCACCCGCGACGTGCTCGGCTGGGACCCGGAGGTGCTGGCAGAGCGCTACGCCGAGCTGGTCCACCCCGACGACATCGGCTCGACCATCGAGTTCGCCACCCGCCTGGCCCGGGCCACCGACGCCCAGCCGGTCCGCTCCGAGGGCCGCATGCTCCACGCCGACGGCTCGTGGCGACGGATCGAGGCGTGGGCGGTCAACCTGCTCGCCGACCCCGACTACCGGGGCTGCTACACGGTGCTGCGCGACATCACCGACCGCCCCACCGACGGGCCCGCCAAGTCGCCGCACGACCTCCGCTTCCAGGCCGCGGTGAACATGGCCTCCGACCCCGTCCTGGTGGTCGACGTCGAGGGTCGCATCGTCTATGTCACCTCGGCCACCGGCGACCTGCTCGGCGCCCGGCCCGAGTCGCTCGTGGGCGGCATGGCCGCCGACCTCGCCCTGCCGAAGGACATCGGCCGGCTCAGCGAGTGGTTCTTCGCCAGCCTGCGCGACGACGGCAAGTCCGACGCGATCCGCTTCCAGCTGTCCCTCGACACCGACACCCCCCGCTGGGTCGAGGCCCGCCTGCTCAACCTCCTCGAAGACGACGTGCGCGCGATCCTGGTGATGCTGCGCGAGATCACCGACCAGGTGCTCGCCGAGGAGGCCCTCCTCGCCAGCGAGGCGCGCTGGAAGACCCTGGTGCAGAACGCGCCCGACTGCGTGCTGCTGTTCGACGAGCAGCGTCGCTGCAGCTTCGCCAGCCCCGCCCTGAAGGGTGCCCTCGGCGTGGACCCCGAGGACTGCATCGGGCTCGACATCACCACGTCGATCCACCGCGACGACGTCGCGGCCCTGCTCGAGGCCTGGGACGTCGCCCGGGCCGACCCGACCGAGTCGGTCCGCCTCCAGCTGCGCATCTGCGACGCCAGCCGCGAGTGGAACTGGTTCGAGGCGACGCTCCAGGACCACCTCGACGTCCCCGAGGTGAACGGGGTCGTCGCCAACTTCCGCAACATCACCGACCGGGTCGTCGCCGAGCAGGCGCTGTCGGCCAGCGAGCGACGCTTCCGGGCGCTGGTGCAGCACAGCTTCGAGGTCACCACCGTCGTCGACGAGGACCTCACGCTGCTGTGGGTGAGCCCGTCGGTCACCGAGCTGCTCGAGTGGGACGCCGACGAGCTGGTCGGCGTCCACGCCCTCGACTTCGTCCACGCCGACGACCACGCCATGGCGCTCGACCACCTCGCCCGAGTGCTCACCGGCCTCGCCGCCCGGCCGGCAACCACGGTGCGGGTGCGCATCAAGTCCGGCGGCTGGCGCAACGTCGACGTGTCGGCCTCCGACCGCCTCAACGACCCCGACGTCGGCGGGTTCATCTTCAACCTCCGCGACGCGGAGGAGCGGGTGGCGGCCGAGCACGCCCTCCAGGCGAGTGAGCGCCGGTACCGCGCCCTGGTCCAGAACTCCACCGACGTGGTGCAGGTGATCGGCCTCGACGGGAAGGTCACCTGGGTGAGCCCTGCGGTCGAGCGCCTCCAGGGCTACCTCCCCGACGACCTGCTCGCCATCGAGGGCACCGGCGAGGCCGAGCAGCATGCCGAGCTGGCCGCCGCGTTCCGCTCGGTGCTCGGCAAGCCGGGGAGCTCCTCGCGCTGCGTCACCCGCCTCACCCACCGCGACGGCTCCACCCGCTGGATCGATGCGGTGCTCGTCAACCACCTCGACGAGCCCGGCATCGCGGGGGTCGTGGCGACGTACCGCGACATCACCGAGCGGGTCGGCATCGAGGAGGCCCGGCGCGTCAGCGAGGAGCGGTTCCGGTCGCTGGCCGAGTCGTCGCCGTCGGGCATCTTCCAGCTCGACCTCGAGGGCAGCTGCACCTATGTGAACGACCGGTGGTGCGAGATCACGAGCGGCACGCCCGAGCAGGCGCTGGGCGACGCCTGGCGCTCGATCTTCGTCCCCGGGCAGCCCTCGCTCGCCGACACCGTGCCCGACACCGTTCCCGAGGGCCCCGACGGCACCCCGCTCCAGAGCGTCACGAGCACCCGCACCCAGATCCGGCGCGCCGACGGTGTGACGCGCTGGGTCGACATCCGCACCGCGACGCTGACCGACGACAAGGGGCTCCCGGTCGGCACGGTCGGCACCATCGACGACGTCACCGAGCACGTGGAGGTGCTGCGCGAGGCCGAGCGCCTCACGACCATCCTCGAGGCCACCCCCGACCTGGTCGGCATCTCCCACCGCGACCGCAGCCTCGTCTATCTCAACGAGGCCGGCCGGGCGTTCTTCGGCATGACGCCCGACTCCGACCTGTCGGGGCTCAACCTGCTGGCCTGGTTCCCGCCCGCCACCCTCGAGCGTTGGAGGAACGAGATCAGCCCCTCGCTCGCCTCCCGCAACATCTGGCAGGGCGAGGTCGGCATCCTCGACGGCGACGGTCGGGAGATCGACGTGTCGGCGGTGCTCGTGGCGCACCGCAGCGCCGACGGGACCATGGAGCTGGTGTCGGGCACGGCCCGCGACATCTCCGACCGCAAGGCGCTCGAGGCCCGGCTCGAGCACGAGGCCACCCACGACCCGCTCACCGGTCTGCCCAACCGCACCCTGCTGCTCGACCGCCTCGAGATGGCCATGGGCCGGGCCCACCGACAGCACCGGCCGCTGGCGGTCCTGTTCCTCGACCTCGACCACTTCAAGGTCGTCAACGACAGCCTGGGGCACAGCACCGGCGACCAGCTCCTGACGGCCATCGCCGCCCGCCTCACCGACCGCCTCCGGCCCGGCGACACGGTGGCCCGCTTCGGTGGCGACGAGTTCGTCATCATCTGCGAGGAGCTCACCGGGCCCGAGGAGGCGGAGGAGATCGCCTCGCGCATCGCGGCGTCGGTGGCCGAGTCGCTCTGGATCGGCGACTCCGAGGTCTACGTCACGGCCAGCGTGGGCATCGCCCTCGCGAGCGAGCTGCACCACACGCCCGAGCAGGTGCTGCGCGATGCAGACGCGGCGATGTACCAGGCCAAGGCCCGCGGGCGGTCCCGCCACGAGGTCTTCGACTCACGGCTGCGCACCCGTGCCCTCGACCGGCTCGAGGTCGAGAGCGCGCTGCGGCGGGCCCTGGTCCGACACGAGCTGCGCGTGCACTACCAGCCGGTGTTCGACCTCGCCACGGGTGGGGTCACCGGCGTCGAGGCGCTGCTGCGGTGGGAGCACCCCCAGCGCGGGCTGCTGCTGCCCGCCGAGTTCCTGCGCGTGGCCGAGGAGAGCGGCCTCGTGGTGCCCGTCGGCTCGTGGGTGATGCGCCAGGCGTGCCGCCAGATCCAGCGGCTCCGCGTGGAGGTCCCCGGCTACGACAACCTCCAGGTCGCCGTGAACCTCTCGGCCCGCCAGATCGGCCACCCCTACCTGGTCGACGAGCTGGCGAAGGTGCTGGCCGACACCAACGTGGGCCCCGACACCCTGGTGCTGGAGATCACCGAGAGCGTGCTGATGGACGACGTGCCGGCCAACGGCGAGACCCTGCGGCGGCTCAAGGACCTGGGCGTGCGCCTGGCCATCGACGACTTCGGCACCGGCTACTCGTCGCTCGCCTACCTGCGCCGCTTCCCGGTCGACGTGCTCAAGGTCGACCGGTCGTTCGTGTCGGGCCTCGGCGTCGACCCCGAGGACGCGGCCATCACCAACGCGGTCATCACCCTGAGCCACACGCTGGGGCTGGTGGCCATCGCCGAGGGCGTCGAGAGCCCGTTGCAGCGCGACGAGCTCATCCGGCTGGGCTGCGACCAGGCCCAGGGCTTCCTCCTGGGGCGCCCCATGAACCCGGCCGACCTCGCCGACTTCCTGATCAGCCAGGGCCCGCCCCCCATCGGCTGACCGGCCCGCCCCCGACCCCTCCCACCTCCGCGTTTTGGGTGGATCTTCGGTCGCCCGGGCGACCCAACATCGACCCGAAGCGCGAGGACTCGGGGTCAGTGCGTGGCGTAGCGGGCGAGGGCCTCGTCGGCCGGGCCTGTCCAGACCCCGGGCTCGCCCTCGACCGCGTCGAGCCACGGCGGGCGGACCACGCCACAGATGCTGATCGGCTCCGACAGCTCCGAGAGCTGCACGGCCTGGTGCAGGTAGGTGGTGGCGTAGTCGGGCGGGCGGACGTCGACGGTGAGCTCGGCCAGGGCGAAGGGGTCGGGGGTGGTGTCGAGCGCGGGAGCCACGGTGATGCGCGGCGCGCCGGGCCCGATGCCGCCGCCCACGATGCCCGGACCATCGGTGAGCACCACGCCGTGCACGAGCGACGGCCGGGCGCCGGCCAGCAGCAGGGCCACGTAGGCGCCGAGCCCTCGACCGAACACGGTGCAGCGGCCCAGGTGGGCCAGGGCCGCGTCGGCGTCGGCCATCAGCAGCTCGACGGTGTAGCCGCCACCCCGCGGCACCGACGACCAGCCGTGTCCGGTGAAGTCGAGGCCCCACACGGGCCCCGGCCAGGCGGCGGCCGCCGCGGGGACGACCGCCAGGGTGCGCTCCCCGAGGCCGTGCAGGAGCAGCAGGGGCCGGGTGGAGGCGTCGCCGGACCCGGTCGCCTCACGGATCCGGTGCAGTGCCAGCTCGATGCGGTTGTGGCGCAGCCGCACGGTGGGCACCGGCGCGGTCGGGTGCTCGTCGGCGCGACCCGGGCCCCGGACCGCATCAGGCGACACCTTCACGGCCGACAGGTCGACCGGGTTCACCGGACGGTCGGGGTCGAAGGCGCTGCGGCTGCCCCGGGTGGGGGCCTCGGGCTCGCTCACGACAGGAACTCCAGGACCAGGTCGGCGATGAGGCGGGGCTGCTCGATGTGGACGAAGTGGCCCACGCCCTCGAGGGGCACGAAGCGGGCGCCCGCGGGCAGGTTGGGCACGACGTCCTCGGGGAGCGTGCCCCAGCCCATGACCTCGCGCTCGAGGCCCAGCACCCCCAGCACGGGCATGCCGAGCCCGGGCAGCCGCATCATCGACCACTCGGGACGCCACGGACCGAAGCCGCCCATGCGCATGCTCGGGTCGATCTTCCAGCGCCAGCCGTCGTCGGACTCCCAGGCCCCGATCGGCACGAGGTAGCGCAGCCACTCGGGCGACATGCGGGGGTTCATGCGGCCGCGGCGCTCGGCCAGGGCCTCGATGGTGCCGGGCTTGCGGATGGCGTCGGCCGCGCGGCGCCGGTGGTCGAGCCACGCGGTGAGCTCGCTGGCGAGCAGCCGCGTGCGGTCGTGCTCGGCGACGTCGGGCCAGCTGCGGCGCGACGGCAGGCCGTCGAGGTTGATGAGGTGACTCACGCGGTGTGGCAGCGCG
>JADGOP010000176.1 GCA_017882935.1 Actinomycetota bacterium | reverse complement strand
CGCATGGACGACGTGCGTGCGGCCACCGCCGGTGGTGGCGACCACGTCGATGGGGATGCCGCCCGAGGCCCGGTCGACGGTGACCTCGAGGTGCTCGGAGCCGATGTCGCCGGCCACCGACGCGGCCGCGACCTGGAGGCCGAGCACGGCCGGCCCGGCGAGCTCGAACCCCAACCGACAGGACACGTGGCGGACGGCTGGGGACGGGTCTGACGGGCGCAACGGCGACCTCCTGGGTCCCGCCACGATAGGGGGTGCCCGTCGGGACGCGACCCGGCCACTTGGGCCGGACGGGGCGCAGCCCCGCGGTCAGCCGGCGGACTGCATCGTCTCGAGCATGGCGGCCATCTGGCGGTGCACCGCATTGATGGCCTGCAACGGTCGGATCATCACCCGGAACTCCACGATGCGCCCCTCGTCGTCGCAGCGGATGATGTCGACGCCGTTGACGTACTTGCCCTCGACGGTGGTCTCGAACTCGAGCACGGCCACGTCGCCGTCCAGCACCTTCTTGGTGTAGCGGAACCCGCCCGAGCCCGAGCCCGAGCCCTTCTTCGCGTCGGATGCCTCGTCGGGGCTCTCGCCCGGAAGCGTCTGCCCTGCGGCCTCCAGGTAGAGCTTGGTGACGGCCTTGCCCTCCTGGGGGGTGAACACCACGGGCGAGTAGAAGACCACGTCGTCGTGCAGCAGCTCGTCGAGGCCGCCCGGCAGGTTGCCACGCAGGTGCTGCTCCCACTTCGCCATCGTCTGCTCGATCATCGGTGCCTCCGGTCGGCCCGCGGCCGTCGACCGCGACGGTACCGCTCGTCATGCCCTGGAGGCCGCGCGGACTGGGTGCTTCCGACTCCGTCGACAGGGCGGCCTCCAGGACGAAGAGCCTGTGCTCGCCGGGTCGGACGAGCGCAGAGGCCTTGGGGCGGCTGCGCCGCGGGGGCCTTTTCGCTCGTCCTTCCGCGGCGCGCCCGTATGATCCGCGCATGGTCACCACCGCGCCGCTCGAGCCCAGTGCGGCGGCGTTCCACCGCTTCCACACCGACACGCTCCCGGCACGCCTCGCCGCGGGGAACGGCCCACTCGCGTTCACCGACGTGGCCGGGCTCGGGTCGCTCGCCATCTCGACGCCGGCGGGCGCCTACACCTACGTGCCCGGCGGCGGGACGGTCGACGTGGTCGCCGGCGACGAGGCTGCCGACACCGTCATCGCCACCGACCTCGAGTCGTGGGTGGGCCTGGCCTCGGACCTCGACACCGCGCCGGGGCTCTTCTACGGCGGTCGGGCCACCGCGGTGCGCGGCAAGCCGCTGCGCTTCGTCCGCTGGGAGACCGGGCTGCGGGCCATGTTCCACGGGCTCCCGCCATTCGATCCCGACACGGCTGACTTGCGCGACCTCGACGGCAGCCCGCTCGACGGGACCCGTCGCTTCACCCTCGCCGACATCGACGGGCAGCCCGAGGTGGCACGCCACTTCCTGACCACGGCGGGATACCTGGTGGTCCGCGGCGTGTTCACCGCCGACGAGGTGGCCGCGCTCCTGGCCGACACCGTCGTGATGCACGCCGAGGCCCGACCCGGCGACGGCCGCTCGTGGTGGGGACGCAACGCCTCGGGCGAGGAGGTGCTGTGCCGGGTGCTCGACGCCAACCGCTTCGCCCGCTTCCGCGCCCTGTCCGACGACCCCCGCATCCGCCGCCTCGTCGCGCTCGCACCGGAGGACCTCCACGCCCGCGACCTGGACGCCCTCGACAGCGGCACCGTGCTGTGGAAGGTCCCCGACGTCACCGAGGGGCTCGCCGACCTGCCGTGGCACCGCGACTGCGGCATGGGCGGCCACGCCCGCAACTGCCCCACCGTCATCGTCACCATCTGCCTCACCGAGGGCACGGCCGCCGCAGGCGAGCTGCGGGCCCTGCCGGGGTCGCACCGCGGCGGCTACCCGTTCATCGACGGCCGCGACACCAAGGCGCCCGACGGCGTGCCGCTCACCGTGACGGCTGGCGACGTGTCGCTCCACTACACCGACGTGATGCACGCCTCGCTGCCGCCGACCTCGGCCGAGGGCCCTCACCGGGTGAGCGCGCTGCTGGCCTTCGTGCCGCCCCGCGCCGGGCACCACCGCGGTGGCCGCCACTACAACGACGTGCTGCTCGGGCAACCCGACGGGCAGGTCGAGCACCTCGTCGACCGGCTCGGCGGCTGAGGAGCTAGCCCGACGCGCCGTCGTCGTCGGCGCCGGCGCCGGCGCCGGGTGCGCCGGGCTCGAGCCGCCAACGGCTCCAGGGCCAGACCCCGTCGATCTCGACCTCGAGCGAGAAGCTGAGCACGATCCGGATCAGCACGATCATCCCGAGCACGGCCACGCTCTCGACCGTGGGGTCCACGATGATGGTGCGGACGATGTCGCCGATGATCAGCACCTCGAGGCCGAGGAGGATGGCCCGGCCGAGGGTCTGCCGGAGGGTCACGTAGGCACCCGGCCGCGTGGCCGGCCGGGCCCAGGCCAAGGCGAACGCGACCAACGCCCCCAGGCCGCCGAGCACCATGATGGCGGCGCCCACCGCCTCGACGCCCTTGACGATGTCGGAGATGACCTCCTCGTACGTCACCGGTCCACCCGCTCCGCCGCCTCGCTCACCGGCCCAGTCTGACGCATCCGATCAGGACAGCAGCACCCGGATCACGCTGGCCTCCGCCGTGGTGCCGTCCTTGGCGGAGATGGTCTTCACGACGATGGCTCCGCCCGGTGCCACCGGCCTGGCGAACGGGACCGCCTTGGAGAAGGGGCCCATCTGCCCGTTGGACCCGCCCATGGCCGTGGTGGCGGCGAGCGGGGTGAGCGTGCCGTCCTGACGCACCTCGATGTTGATCACCGCCTCGAACGCGGTGCTCTGACCCGAGACCGTCACCGGTGAGGAGATGGACGCCAGGGCGGCGGGCGACTTCAGCTGCAGGTTCGGGGTGGCCGCGCCCAGGACCCACCACGTGTTGTCGGGCGTGAGCTTCCGCACGAGCACGGTGGTGACCGGGCCGGTGTTGCTCGTGCGGACGGCCACCTCGCCGGAACGGCTGTCGCCCTGCTGGAACGCACCCACGGCGGGGTTCACGAAGCCCAGGTAGGTCACCGCGAATCCCTTCGCAGCCGCCACGGGATCGTGATAGCGGGTGCTGCTCGAGGCGAACGGCCACACTGCCGTGGGCGGCTGCACCGTGGTGGGTGCACTCGTCGAGGTCGGGAGCGTCGACGTGGTGGGCGCGCTGGTCGTGGCGGGGGCCGTGCTGGTCGCCGTCGTGGAGGTCGAGCTGGCGCTCTTGCTCTTCGAGCTCCCGCAGCCGACGCTCACCACGCCGAGGACCACCAGCAACGTCAGAGCCCGCTTGATCGATGTCGTCATGCACCGATCGTGCGGCACCGCAGGCCGCACGGGCAGGGACCAACGTCCCGATTCCGCTGTTGGCGCCCTGGCAGCCAGCGGCAGACGAGCGCGACGGCCCCCCAGACCAGCGGCCCGACGGGTCGCGCTCAACCGGTGCGTGCATGTCGACGCTCACGGCGCGACGATGCAGGGTGACCAGGCACCACGCCGTGCCCGGAACCTGGAGGTGCGCCATGCAGGTAGCAGCCATCCTGTCCACCAAGGGCACCGACGTGGCCACGGTGCCACCGACCGCCACCGTCTCCGAGGCCCTGGCCCTGCTCCAGAGCTGGGGCGTCGGCGCGCTGGTGGTGTCGGGCGACGGCCGGGCCATCGACGGGCTGATATCCGAGCGAGACGTCGTGCGCGGGCTCGTCGAGTCGGGCGCCGGGCTGCTCGACCGCCCGGTGACCGAGGCCATGAGCACCGAGGTGCACACCTGCACCCTCACGCAGAGCGCCGACGACCTCATGACGACCATGACCGAGCTGCGTGTCCGCCACCTCCCCGTCGTCGACCACGACGGCGCGCTCGGCGGCATCATCAGCATCGGCGACGTCGTGAAGTGCCGCGTCGGCGAGCTGGAGGTCGAGCAGGCCCAGCTCATCGACTACGTGCGCCAGGGTCGCTGAGCCGCTGCCCGACCCGCGCCGGGAGCGCCGTCGTTAGGATCCGGCGATGAGGATCGCGGTGCTGGGGGCGGGGTTCGGTGGTCTGGAGCTGACCACGCTGCTGTCGGAGGAGCTCGGAGACGGGCACGAGGTCGTGTTGATCGACCAGGGCGAGGGCTTCATCTTCGGCTTCTCGAAGCTCGACGTGATGTTCGGGCGGGCGCTGCCCCACTCGGTGGTGCACCCGTACGCCGACCTGGTCAAGCCCGGCGTGCGGTTCGTCCGCACGAGCGTGCGGTCGATCGACCCGGTCGCGAAGCGGGTGGGCACCGACGCGGGCGACTTCGAGGCCGACATCCTGGTGGTGGCTCTCGGCGCCGACCTCCACCCCGACGCCACGCCGGGCCTGCTCGAGGGCGGCCACGAGTTCTACACGGTGCCCGGTGCGTTCGCGCTGCGGGACGTGCTGGCCGGGTTCCCGGGCGGCCGGGTGATCGTGGCCGTCACATCGACCCCGTTCAAGTGCCCGCCCGCACCGAGCGAGACCGCGCTCCTGCTGCACGACCACCTCACCCGGCGCGGGGTGCGCGACGCGTCGGAGATCGCCCTCGTCATGCCCATGGGTGTGCCGATCCCACCCTCGCCCGCGGCGTCGAAGGCCCTGCTCGCCGCCTTCGAGGAGCGCGGCATCAGCTGGCACCCCGAGCGGCTGGTCACCGGGCTCGACCCCGAGCGCAACGTGGCCCTTCTCAGCGACGGCGACGAGATGCCCTACGACCTCTTCCTCGGCGTGCCGGTGCACCGGGCCCCTGCGGTGGTCGAGGAGTCGGGGCTCACCGTCGACGGCTGGGTGCCGGTGAACCCACTCACGCTGGAGACGTCGTTCCCCGACGTCTACGCCGTGGGCGACGTCACCAGCGTCGGCACGCCGAAGGCCGGCGTCTTCGCCGAAGGCCAGGCCGCCATCGTCGCCCACGCCATCATCGCCCGGGCACGCGGCGCCGCCCCGACCTCCGAGTACGACGGCCGCGGCATGTGCTACCTCGAGTTCGGCCACGACCAGGTGGCGCGCGTCGACGTCACCTTCCTCAGCGGCGCGGCGCCCGTCGGCGATCTCGAAGGGCCGTCGTCCGCGCTCGCCGCCGACAAGGTGGCGTTCGGCGCCACCCGGGTGCAGCGCTGGTTCGGTCGCGAGTGGGAGCACGACTCCGCGGGCTGACCTCCCGGCCCCGCGCCGCTCGCTTCGACCGTTCTGGGGACGGATATGTGCTCCCAGCGCACATATCCGTCCCCGAAACGGTGTGTGAAGGGTCGAAGGGTGCGCCGGGGCCGCAGGTCGACGAGGCTCTGGGCCATGACCGACGACCTCCGACCTCGGGTGCTCGTGACGGGCACCATCGTCGCCCGGACCGACACCGTCGACGAGCTGCTGGCGCTGAGCCTCGACCACGTCCACCGCTCGCGCACCGAGCCCGGCTGCCTCTCGCACGCCGTGCACCGCGAGGTGGAGGACCCGCTGCGACTGGTGTTCGTGGAGCGCTGGGCCGACCGCGACGCGCTCCACGCCCACTTCTCGGTGCCGGCCTCGGGTGAGTTCGTGCGGGCCGCCGAGGCCCTGGCCGCCGAGCCCCCCACCATCGACATCTACGACCTCACCTGACCGATTCTTGGAGGCCGCGCGGATAGGGCGCTTCCGGCTCCTTCGACATGGCGGCCTCCCAGAACGGGAGCCTGTGTCTGCTTGGTCGAAGGGCTG
>JADGOP010000175.1 GCA_017882935.1 Actinomycetota bacterium | reverse complement strand
CGTCAGGAGCGTATCGACCGCCGAGGAGCGGGGCTCGAGGTCGGCCTTGAGGTGGACGTACCAGTCGGGCACCGCCCAGCCTCGCCGCGCGGCCGCCGCGTCGACCACCGCTGCCGCTTCGTGACGAGCACCGGCGGCGGCGAACACCCCCACGAGCACGCTGCCACCGGCTGTGGTGACCCGCGCCATCTCGCTGAGCACCGCGACCGGCTCCTCGACGTGCGACAGCGAGAAGGCGGCGACCGTCGCACCGGCGGCGCCGTCGGCGAGCGGGAGGCGGGCGATGTCGGCCACGACGGCAGGAGGTCGGTGCTGACGCCGGTGCGCCACCATGGCGTGCGACAGGTCCACGGCCACGGGGCGGCCACCCGCGGCGGCGATGGCCCGGCTCGTGGCACCGGTGCCCGCGCCCAGGTCGACGACGAGGCGACCGTCGAGCGGTGCGGTGGCCCGGCCGACGATCGCCCGGCCGAGGGCCTCGTAGGCGGGGTCGGCCCACGCCGCCCAGGCGTCGGGGGACCCGTAGCGGGCGGTCAGAGCCATGCCAGCCCGCGGTGCGCCCGGTCGAGCCACCAGTCGAGCTCCGGCCCGGGCCCGCCGAGCGCCTTCTCCCACCCGAACCACACGAGCCCGGTCAGCAGCGCCAGGTCGAGAGCGCGCTCGAACCAGCCCTCGGTCGCGACGCCGTGCGCGTCGAGGGCCGCCCGGTAGGCCTCGATGGCATCCTCCTTACTGTGGGGCAGGCGGGCTCGGTTGAGGGCGAGGTACCAGGCCAGCTCGAGGGTCGGCGTGCCCTGGCCGGGCACCGCCCAGTCGAGCAGCACGGTGCGCCCCCCGGTGGTGGACCCGAGGTTGCCCATCTTCCAGTCACCGTGCAGGAACGTCTGGGGGCAGGCGCCGAGGGCGGCGACCAGCGGGGCGACGTCGCGGACCACCTCGAGGATGGCCGCGGCCCGGCTGCCGGCGGCCGCGGGGAAGCGACCCCAGCCTTCGACGACAAGCTTCGGCACGGCGTCGGGCCAGCCCTTGACCGCTTCGCAGGCGATGGAGTCGGGGTGGAACTCGACGAGGCGATTGGTGAGCGGGGCCAGCCCGAGGTCGTCGTGCCAACCCCAGAACGCCGCGTGGAGCGAGGCCATGTGGTCCATGAACCCGAGCTGCTGGCCGAGCGGGATCGGGTCGTCGCCGGAGGGGACCAGGTCGGCGGACGCGTCGCGCATCAACAGCGCAGCACCCCAGCCGTGGCGGCCGAGCCCGGCCGCGGCGCCGACGATGGCGTGGTCGAGGCAGGGTGGCAGCGCGTCGAGCAGGCCGCTCTGCCACACGGTTAGGGGCCGGGCCGAGAGGTCACCCGTGCACCTCATGATCCAGTCGTCGTCGACGTGGAGGTACTTGATGACGTGTGGCTCGCCGCCGACCAGCACCCGCTCGAACGCGGCCCCCGACCGCGAGTCGGAGGCCGTCATGACGACGCGCTCCGCATCGCCCACGAGCTCCTCGATCGACGAGGCCACGGGTCGGGCGACGAGCTGCGGCAGCACCTGATCGGTCATGGCACCAGCGTGGCGCAGGCACCGTGCAGCCCGCGTGCAGTCGTGGCTGCACGCAGGTTGCAACCCCTGCGCAGGACGGTGGCAGCGACCAACCACCCCCCTCCAGGAGATGACCACATGACCGTGAACGAAGAGAAGCTGATGGGCTACGTCCACCAGGCCGTGGGTGACTTCGGGGCGATCCTCACGGGCGCCCTCGTGACCCTCGGCGACAAGCTCGGCCTGTTCGCCGCCCTGGCCGGAGCGGGACCGCTGACGCCCGAGGAGCTCGCCACCCGCACCGACACCGACGAGCGCTACGTGCGCGAGTGGGCCAGCGGGCTGGCCGCGGCCGGCTACGTCGACTACGCGGGCGACGGCCGCTACCGCCTCAACGAGGAGCAGGCCGTCGCCCTTGCCGACGAGACCAGTCCCGCTTACGTCATCGGTGGCTTCCAGGCGATGCTCGCGGCGACCCGGATCCTGCCGCGCGCCGTCGAGGCGTTCCGCACCGGTGAGGGCATCGGGTGGCACGAGCACGACCCCGACCTCTTCCAGGGCACCGAGCGGTTCTTCCGCCCGGGGTACCTCGCCAACCTGGTGCAGTCCTGGCTCCCCGCCCTCGACGGCGTCACCGCCAAGCTCGAGTCGGGCGCCAAGGTGGCCGACGTGGGCTGCGGCCTCGGCGCCTCCACCATCATCCTGGCGCAGGCTTTCCCGGCATCGCAGTTCTGGGGCTTCGACTACCACGAGGGCTCGATCGACGCGGCGCGCAAGGCCGCCGCAGAGGCCGGGGTCGCCGACCGCGTGACCTTCGTGGTGGCGTCCGGGCACGACTACCCGGGCACCGACTTCGACCTGGTGTGCCACTTCGACTGCCTGCACGACATGGGCGACCCGGTGGGCGCGGCCGCCCACACCCGTCGCTCGCTCAAGCCGGACGGCACCTGGCTGCTCGTGGAGCCCTTCGCCAACGACGACGTCGCCGACAACCTCAACCCCGTGGGCCGCGTCTTCTACTCCGCCTCGACGTTGATCTGCACCCCCGCCTCGAAGTCGCAGGACGTGGGCGCGGCGCTGGGCGCCCAGGCCGGCGAGGGCCGCCTGCGCGAGGTGGCCGACGCCGCCGGCTTCTCGTCGTTCCGCCGGGCCACCGAGACGCCCTTCAACCTCGTCCTCGAAGGCCGTCCCTGACCCCCGGCCGCTCCGTTCTGGGTGGGAATCGGCGTGCCCCGGCACGCCGATTCCCACCCAGAACGCGTAGGGAGCCCGGGCGGGGTGGGACGGTCAGCGGAAGGTGCGGAGGCGGAGGCTGTTGGTCAGCACGAACACGCTGGACAGGGCCATGGCGGCACCGGCGATCATGGGGTTCAGCAGGCCCGCCGCGGCCAGCGGGATGGCGGCCACGTTGTAGGCGAAGGCCCAGAAGAGGTTGCCCTTGATGGTGGCGAGGGTGCGGCGGGACAGGCGCACCGCGTCGGCCACGGCGCGCACGTCGGCACGCACCAGGGTGAGGTCGCTGGCCTCGATGGCGGCGTCGGTGCCCGTGCCCATGGCCAGGCCCAGGTCGGCCCCGGCCAGCGCCGCGGCGTCGTTCACCCCGTCGCCCACCATGGCCACCACCCGGCCCTCGCCCTGGAGCCGCTGCACCACGGCCAGCTTCTCCTCGGGGAGCACGTCGGCGATGACCTCGTCGATGCCCACCTCGGCCGCCACCGTGTGGGCCACCGCGCCGTTGTCGCCCGTGAGCAGCACCGGCCGCAGCCCCAGGTCGCGCAACCGGGCCACGCCGTCGGCGGAGCTGTCCTTGACGGTGTCGGCCACCACCAGCACGGCCTGCGGACGACCGTCCCAGCCGGCCAGGATCGGGGTGCTCCCCGCGGCCTCGGCGCGCTCGCGGGCCGCCACGAGGTCGGGCGGGAGGTGCAGGCCCCAGTCGGCGAGGAAGCGCTCACGCCCGGCAACCACCGCATGACCGTCGACGACGCCCTGCACCCCGAGCCCTCGCGTCGACGCGAACGACTCGACGGCGGGCAGCGCGGCGGTGCCGAGCTCGTCGCGGGCGGCGTCGGCGATGGCGCGGGCGACGGGGTGCTCGGAGGCGTCCTCGAGGGCGCCGACGAGCAGCAGCACCTCACGCCGGTCGGTGCCCTCGCCGGCGATCACGTCGACCAGCTCCATGCGGCCGGTGGTGAGCGTGCCGGTCTTGTCGAGCACGACCGTGTCGATGCGCCGCGTCGACTCGAGCACCTCGGGGCCCCTGATCAGGATGCCGAGCTGCGCACCCCGGCCGGTGCCCACGAGCAGCGCGGTGGGGGTGGCCAGACCGAGTGCGCAGGGGCAGGCGATGATCAGCACCGCCACCGCGGCGGTGAACGCAGCCGTGGCCGGCTGCCCCGCGAGGAGCCAGCCGGCGAGGGTCGCGAGGGCGACGACGAGGACGAACGGGACGAACACCGCGGCGACCCGGTCGGCCAGCCGCTGCACGGGCGCCTTGCCACTCTGGGCGTCGGCGACGAGGCGCGCCATGCGGGCGAGGTTGGTGTCGGCACCCACGCGGGTGGCGCGCACGACCAGCCGCCCGCCGGCGTTCACCGTGGCGCCGATGATGCCGTCGCCCGGCCCCACCTCGACCGGCACGCTCTCGCCGGTGAGCATCGAGGCGTCGATGGCCGACGTGCCCTCCTCGACCACACCGTCGGTGGCGACCTTCTCGCCCGGCCGCACCACGAAGCGGTCGCCGACCACCAGCGCGTCGGGCGACACGCGCTCCTCGACGCCACCGCGCAGCACGGCCACGTCCTTGGCCCCGAGCTCGAGCAGGGCCCGCATGGCCGCGCCGGAGCGCCGCTTGGCCCGGGCCTCGAAGTAGCGACCCGCGAGCAGGAAGATGGTGACGCCCGCCGCCACCTCGAAGTAGACCGCGTCGGCGCCCGCGCCACGGGTGACGGTGAAGCTGAACGGCATCGTCATGCCGGGCATGCCGGCGTCGCCGAAGAACAGCGCCCACAGCGACCAGAGGTAGGCCGACAGCGTGCCGAGCGACACCAGCGGGTCCATGGTGGTGGCGCCGTGGCGGGCGTTGCGCCACGTGGCCCGGTGGAACGGGTAGGCGCCCCAGATGATGACGGGCGAGGCCAGGGTGAGCGACAGCCACTGCCAGTAGCGGAACTGCAGCGCCGGGATCATGGCCATGGCGATGACGGGGACGCCGAGGACGGTCGACACGATGAGGCGCTGGCGCAGATCGGCCACGCTGCCGACGGCAGGGCGCGTGACCACGCCCTCGTCGTCGTCGGTGGCGAGGTGGTCGTGGCCGTGCTCGTGCCGCGACGAACGGGGTGGCGGGGGCAGGGCGGCCGAGTACCCGGCCGACTCGACGGCCGCGACCAGGTCGTCGCGGGCGACGGTGGTCGGGAAGTCGACGCTGGCGCGCTCGGTGGCGAAGTTCACCGAGGCGGTCACGCCGTCGAGCTTGTTGAGACGCTTCTCGATGCGGGCGGCGCACGACGCGCAGGTCATGCCGTCGATGGTGAGGTCGACGTGGTCGGTGGCCGTCGCGCCCGACGGGTTGCCGTGCGCCGGGGGCGCAGCCGGGCGCTCGGCCGGGCTCATGCGATCGCCTTGACCTCGTAGCCGGCCTCGTCGACGGCAGCCTGCACGGCGTCGAACGGCAGGGGCGCGTCGCTGACCACCTCGGCCGTACCGGTGGCGAGGTCGACGCGGACGCGCTGCACCCCGGGGAGGCCACCGAGCTCGGTGGTGACCGCCCGCACGCAGTGCTCGCAGGTCATGCCCTCGACGGGGTAGGTGGCGGTGGTGGTCATGGGTGTATCATACCCCCCTGGGGTATAGAATGAAACCCGAGCACCACGCAGGAGGAGGCTCCATGACCGAGGTCACCCGCGGCTACAGCGCCACCAAGGACCAGCTCCAGAAGCGACTCTCCCGCATCGAGGGCCAGGTGCGCGGGGTGTCGAAGATGGTCGACGAGGACCGCTACTGCATCGACGTGCTCACCCAGATCAACGCGGTCCGGGCTGCGCTCGACAAGGTGGCGCTCGGCGTGCTCGACGACCACGCCCGCCACTGCCTGCTCGGCCACGGCGGCGGCCCCACCGACCCCGACGAGCAGGTCCACGAGCTGATGGGCGCCGTCGGCCGCATGCTCTCGCGCTGACCGCTCTGCACCCGCCAACTTCTGGGGACCGTTTCGGCGCGATGTGCACCGAAACCGTCCCCAGAAC
>JADGOP010000174.1 GCA_017882935.1 Actinomycetota bacterium | reverse complement strand
GTCGGCGCACACCCCCACGAAGAACGGGTGGGACGCGAACGCGCGCAGCCGTTCCGACCGTCCCACGGGGTGGGTGGCGAAGGTGATCGCGCCGGCCTCGGCGATGGCGAAGCGCTCGCCGTCGCGGCGGCGCAGCCCGGCCTCGACCTCGGCCTCGAAGCCGTCGATCTCGGCGGTGACCCCCGCGACCGTGGCGGCGTCGAACACGTCGGGCACCACCACGAAGCCGTCACGGTCGAACGCCGCCGCCTGCTCCGGGGAGACGACCGAGAAGGGCGGCTCGCTCGGGACCCACGCGAAGTCCCGGTTCCAGGGGTGGCGTCGGAGCTCGTCGAGGGCGGACACGGGTACCGATCCTGCCAGGGCGGGTCGGGTCAGCGACGGCCGCCCGGATCGATGATCCGCTGCAGCAGCACCAGCTCCAGCCAGGCCCCGAACTTGTGCCCGGTCTCCGGCATGCGCGCCACCTCGACGAAGCCGAGGCGCTCGTGGAAGTGGATCGAGCCGACGTTGGCGCTGTCGACGGCGGCGACGATGACGTGCTTGCCCGCGACGCGCCCGCGCTCGATCAGCGCGTCGAGGAGGGCCCGGCCGATGTCGCGGCCCCAGTGGTCCTCGCGCACGTGGATGGTGTGCTCGATGGTGAAGCGGTAGCCCGGCCACTTGTGCGAGTCGCGGAAGTCGGCATAGGTGGCGTAGCCGACGACCGTGCCGTCGAGGTCGGCGACGAGCACGGGGTTGCCGTCGACCTGCTGGTGCTCGAACCAGGCCTCGCGCTGCGCCAGCGTCTCCGGGCTCTCGGTCCAGGCGATGGTCGACGTGGTCACCATGGCGTTGCTCAGGTCGCTGATGGCCGGCAGGTCCCGTTCGGTCGCGTCCCGGATCACCACATCGGCAGGCACGGTCGGCAGGCACGGTCGGCACATGCGCCGAGCCTACGATCGCCGGGCGCACCCCCCCGCCGACACGAGAGGACCGCCCCCCATGCACCCCACCGACCACCGCACCCGATGGCTGCGCCCCCTGCTCGGGATCGCCGCCGGCTCCCTGGCGGTGTGGGCCCTGGCGGCATGCGGGTCGTCGTCGAAGCGCAGCCCGTCGACCAGCACCGGGCCGACCACCGCGCCGACCGGCTCCGCAGCACCCACCGGTCCCCCGGCACCGACGGGCTCCACCACACCCTCAGGCACGGTCCCGCTCGCGCAGACCAACTGGACGCTCGTCAACACCTCGCTCCCGGGCGCGGCGGCGGGCGTCACCATCACGGCCTCGTTCGACGCGGGGCGCGTGGGCGGCACGTCGGGCTGCAACAGCTACTCCGGTCCGTACACGGTCAGCGGGTCGAAGCTGACCATCGGTCCCGACATCGCCGGCACCCAGATGGCCTGTGGCGCGGCGCAGATGGCGGCGGAGCGCGCCTACCTCGCGGTCCTCCCGAAGACCGCCTCCTACCGCATCGTCGGCACCGACCTCACGCTCCTCGGCACCGACGGCAAGGCCCTGCTGGCCTACACGGCCACCACCGACGGCGTCGCGGGGACCTGGGACGTGACGGGCTACCGCACGCCCACCGCGGTGACATCGCCCATCGTCGGCCACGCGGTCACCGTGAGCTTCGGGCCGGGGGGCGCGCTGACGGGCAACAGCGGGTGCAACGCCTTCCGCGGCAGCTACACGACCTCGGGCTCGAAGATCGCCATCAGCGGTGTCGTGGCCACCACCCGGAAGGCCTGCACCGCCGACCTCACCCGGCAGCAGACCGACCTCTTCGCCGCGCTCGAGTCCGCCAGCACGTTCAAGCCGACGGGGTCGCGCATCACGCTGCTGCAGGCCGACGGCACCATCGCCGCCGACCTCGCCACCCCCTGACGCCCCGGCTCCCTCCCCGTTTCGGGGACGGATAGGCGCGCCAGGCGCGCATATCCGTCCGTCCTCCCAGAACGCGGGAGGGTCGGGGGTCCTACGCTGGCGCGGCTGCCGGGTTTCAGGGGGACCGATGAGCGACGTCGACGAACGCACCGTGAAGCCCGGGGGCCGCGACGCGGCCGCGGGGCTCTCCGCCCGGCGCTACCGCTTCACGGGGTACGACACCGAGGTGGGCCCGCTGGGGCACCTGCACGCCGAGCGCGAGCGGCTGGCCGGGCTGACGTGGGAGCACTTCGACGCCCGGCCGTTGGGGGCCACGCTCGGTGCCGAGCTGAGTGGCATCTCGCTCGCCGACGACCTGCCCGACGACGCCATCGCCGAGCTCCGCCGGGCGCTCATCGACCACAAGGTCCTGTTCTTCCGCGACCAGCCGCTCACCGCAGGCCAGCACGTGGCCTTCGCCCGCCGCTTCGGCGACCTCGAGGTCCACCCCTTCATCGCCGCCAACCCGGAGCACCCCGAGCTGGTGCGCTTCGAGAAGTCGGCCGACGTCGGCGGCTACGAGAACGGCTGGCACAGCGACGTGTCCTGGCGCGAGACCCCGTCGCTCGGCGCGGTGCTGCACGCGGTGGCCGTACCGCCGACCGGTGGCGACACGCTGTTCGCCGACATGGCCGCGGTGTACGACGGCCTCCCCGACGACCTGCGCGCGGAGATCGACGACCTCGTCGCGATCCACGACTTCACCCAGGTGTTCGGCCACACCATCAAGGCCGACGCCCGCGACGAGATGCGCCGGACGTACCCCGCGGTCGAGCACCCCGTCGTGCGCACGCACCCGGAGTCCGGCCGCCGCCTGCTCTACGTCAACCGCTTCTTCGTCAGCGCCGTCAAGGGGCTGGGCGTCGACGAGGGCCGCGCCCTCGTCGACCGGTTGTGCCGCTACACCGAGCTGCCCGAGTACCAGTGCCGCTTCCAGTGGGAGCCCGACTCGGTCGCCTTCTGGGACAACCGCGCGGTGCAGCACTACGCCTGCTCCGACTACTGGCCCGACGTCCGCATCATGGAGCGGGCCTCGATCGTGGGCGACCGGCCGCGCTGACGCCCGCTGACAACCCGGTCAGCGGCCGCCCGGTCGCCCGGGTAGATTTCCTGACACATCGTCAGAACCAGGGGGCTCGACATGCACGATCTCGTGATCCGTGGGGGATCCGTCGCCGACGGCTCCGGCGCGCCACTCCGCACCGCCGACGTCGCCATCACCGACGGCATCGTCACCGATGTCGGTCGCGTCGACGGCCCCGCCACACGGGAGATCGACGCCGACGGGGCGCTCGTCACCCCGGGCTTCGTCGACATCCACACCCACTACGACGGCCAGGCCACCTGGGACGAGCTGCTGACGCCCTCGTGCTGGCACGGCGTCACCACGGTGGTGATGGGCAACTGCGGCGTGGGGTTCGCGCCGGTCTCGCCCGATCGGCACGAGTGGCTCATCGGCCTCATGGAAGGCGTCGAGGACATCCCCGGAGCCGCACTGGCCGACGGCATCCAGTGGGGCTGGGAGTCGTTCCCCGAGTTCCTCGACACGCTCGACGCCCGCCGCCACGTGATGGACCTGGGCACCCAGGTGCCACACGGCGCCGTGCGGGGCTACGTGATGGGGGAGCGCGGCGCCAAGAACGAGCCCGCCACCCCGGAGGACATCGCGGCCATGGCCGACATCGTGCGCGAGGGCATCCGGGCGGGCGCGCTCGGCTTCTCCACGTCGCGCACGCTGGCCCACCGGGCCATCGACGGTGAGCCCGTGCCCGGCACCTTCGCCGCCGAGGACGAGCTGTTCGGCATCGGCGCGGTGCTCGGCGAGCTCGACGCCGGCGTGTTCGAGCTGGCTCCGGCCGGCGCGCTCGGCGAGGACCTGTCCGCGCCCGAGCGCGAGGTCGACTGGATGTGCCGCCTCGCCGCGGCCACGAAGCGCCCGGTCAGCTTCGTCCTCACCCAGAACAACGCCGACCCCAAGGCCTGGCGCCGCCAGCTCGACCTCGCCACCGAGGCCGCCGCGGCGGGCTTCCCGATCCGCCCGCAGGTCCACGGCCGCACCGTGTCGATCCTGCTCGGGTTCCAGACCTTTCACCCGCTGCAGTTCGTCGCCGGGTGGGGCGAGACCGGCATCGGCCTCCTCCCGTGGCAGGAGCAGGTGGCGCGCATCGAGGCCGAGCCGGAGCTGAAGGCGCGCCTCCTGCGGGAGATGCAGGCCTTCTCGAGCGACCCCGTGGTGATGGGGTTCATGAACCCCGAGCGCGTCTACCTGTTGGGCGACCCGCCCGACTACGAGCCCGGGCCCGATCGCTCGGTCGCCGGCATCGCCCGCTCGAGGGGCGCGGACCCGTGGGCCACGTTCATCGACCTGCTCCTCGCGGATGGCGGCCGGGAGCTGCTGAACAGCCCGGTCCTCAACTACACCGACGGCAACCTCGACGCGGTGGGCGAGATGCTGCGGCACCCCACCTCGGCCTTCGGGCTCGGCGACGGCGGTGCCCACGCGGGTCAGACGTGCGACGCGTCGACCACCACCTACCTGCTCTCCTACTGGGCCCGCGACCGCGACCACGGCCGGCTCCCCGTCGAGCTGGCGGTGCAGAAGCTGACGTCGGCCACGGCGTCGCTCTACGGGCTCGGCGACCGCGGCCTGCTCGCGCCGGGCATGGTCGGCGACGTGAACGTCATCGACTTCGAGAACCTGGGCCTGCACCGTCCCGAGAAGGTGGCCGACCTCCCCGGCGGTGCCTCGCGGCTGCTGCAGCGGGCCGACGGCTACCTGCAGACCATCAAGTCGGGCGCCGTCACCTTCGAGCAGGGTGAGCACACCGGCGCCCTGCCCGGCGCGCTCCTGCGTGGTGGCCGATGAGCGACGACCCCACCGCGGTCGCCGCGGCCTTCTGGGCCGCCCTCTACGACCGTGACTGGCCCCGCATCCGCTCGTTCTTCGGGCCCGATTCGATCTACTACGACGTGCCCACCGGACCCTCGACCGCCGGCAAGGGCCCCGACAGCATCGAGGCGCGCCTGCGCCTCGGCCTCGAGGGTCTGGCCGGCTACGACCACGGTCCGGCAGCCGTCGTGTCGCAGGGGCCCGTGGTGGTCACCGAGCACGCCGAGCACTGGCGCTGGCCCAGCGGCGAGTCGGTGACGCTGCCGTTCGTGTCGGTCCAGCACGTGCACGACGGCATCATCACGCTCTGGCGCGACTACTGGGACCTGCAGACGCTGATGACGGCATCGCCGGCATCGTGGCAGGACCGGCTGGCCACTGCGGACCTGTCGTGGATCCACGACGCCACCGAGGAGATGCGCGGGATCCCCGGGGGCTGACGTCGCCAGGCGTCAGGTGTCAGCCGTCGGGTGACGACGCCCAGTCGATGTCGATGGTGCCGGCCACCTCGGGGTGCGTCTGGAGCCACTTCCGCGCGAACGGGCACCACGGCACGACGGTGACGCCGTCGCGGTCGGCCCGGTCGACGGCGGCGCGCACCAGCACGCCGCCGATGCCCCGACCACTGAGCGCCTCGGGCACGCCCGTGTGCACCAGGATCAGCCGGTCGCCCTCGACCTGGTAGACGAGCTCCGCGACCGCGCCGTCCTGCTCGACCACCAGGCGGTGGTGCGCGACGTCGTCGGAGACCTCCGGTGCGGGGTGGTCGCTCATGGCGGTGCTCCTGGGGTGGGGATCGCTCAGAGCCGCAGCGGTGCCGGGGCGGCCGCGATGAGGGTCGGGTCGTTGCGCCAGTCGACCCCGGGGACGTCGATGTACAGCTCGACCTCGTTCCCGTCGGGGTCGAGCACGTAGAGGCTGTGGGTGACGTGGTGGTCGGTGGCGCCGACGACCGTGACCAGGTCGGGCCGCGCCTCGAGCTGGGCCAGCACCG